>JBCCXG010000290.1:0-7497 GCA_039191945.1 Bacteroidota bacterium | reverse complement strand
GTGAATAAGAGCACCCTCTACTGGACTTGTCAGGTCATTGGCTGGAGCGCTTACGGTTGCCTGGAAATCATTCTGTACTCCATGGTCAATGGTATGGACCTCTCGAAGATCGTGGGAGAGGTTTTTCTCGTGGCCTTCTACATCATTTCCTCCCATGCGCTGAGGTACATGATCTTGAGGTTGGGATTTATCAATCTCCGTTGGTTTCAGGTCATTCCAAGGTTATTGGGGTTGATCGGTGTGTTGGCGGTGGTCAATTATTTCTTTCTAGTATTAGTCTCTTTCTCGACGGCGGGCTTGCTACCTAGTGAGCAGCTCAACATCATTTCTTTCGTTGTCAACTTTGCTGTCTCCACGGCTCTCTACTTCGTTTGGTCTCTGGTCTACCTCTCGTTCTTGTACATCGAGCGATACAACAAATCACTGCAGTACGAAGCAGCTGCCCGTGAGATTGAGCTGAAAAACCTCAAATCACAACTTAATCCTCACTTTATTTTCAATGCCCTCAATAGTATCCGGGCACTGATTGATGAGAACCCCCCTCGTTCCAAGAATGCGGTTACCCAGCTCTCAAATATTCTACGAAACTCACTGCGCACAGATAGTAAGCGACTGGTGCCGTTCAAGGAGGAAATGGCTACAGTCATGGATTATTTAGAACTCGAATCAATCCGCTACGAAGAACGACTGAAGACAAACCTTGACGTACATCCCCGTTCGGAGGAGTTTCAACTCCCTCCGCTGATGATCCAGACCCTAGTCGAGAATGGTATCAAGCACGGCATTGCCAATCTCACAAATGGCGGCATGATTGGCATAAGGACCGACGTCAAAGGAGATAAACTGAGGGTGGAAATCCGAAACTCCGGACAGTATCGCAATGGTGTGAAACTCGATGTGGGTTACGGATTATTAAATACCAAAAAGCGATTAGAATTGTTGTACGGAAGGGAAGGGTATTTCCATATCACCAATGAAGACAAAACCACCGTATTGACTACCATCGAAGTCCCCAAAAAACTGGACTATCAATAATCACAAAAAACATGAAGGCACTGATCATTGACGACGAACGACTTGCACGAAAGGAACTCACCAAACTGTTGGACGACTTTAAGGAAATAGAGATCGTCGGAGAGGCTGTAAACGCAGACGACGCCAAGGAAAAAATTGCTTCCCTCCAGCCAGAGCTGCTTTTCCTCGACGTGCAAATGCCCGGAAAGACGGGCTTCGATCTCTTGGAGGAACTCGATGCCGTCCCGAAGGTGATCTTCACCACGGCGCACGACGATTTTGCCTTGCAGGCCTTCGATGTCAATGCCCTGGATTATTTACTTAAGCCCGTGCAGTCAGAGCGCCTGACGGAAGCCATCAACAAGGTCGTCAGCGCACATACCCAACCCGTCGAAGAAGAGGCCCCAGAGCGCAAACTTCGCGGTGAGGATCAGGTGTTTGTCAAGGATGGCGACAAGTGCTGGTTTGTTCGCTTGTCAGACATACGATTGTTCGAATCCGACGGCAATTACATCAAAGTCTACTTTGAAAACTTCAAGCCGATGATCCATAAATCGCTCAATGCACTCGACGAAAAATTGGACGATCGCAGTTTCTTTCGGGCCAGCCGCAAGCACATCATCAACCTGGGCTGGGTGGAGAGTATCGAGACCTGGTTCAACGGTGGATTGCTCGTGCAGCTACGAGGTGGAGAAAAGGTAGAAGTGAGCCGGCGACAGGCGGCGCGCTTCAAAGAAAAAATGAGTCTGTGAGGATTTTGGGGCGCCCAGCCGCACCATCCCTTGCGGCCTAGCCCTGCGCTAAGCGGGGCAGCCGCTCACCAGAAAGGCGAGCAACTCTCCCTTTTCAAATTCTGATTCCTTAAGCCTGGACACTGTTGAGAAACTCCTTTTCGATGGCCCAGTCTTTGGCGAGATTGATCATCGCGGTAGTTTCCATTTCCGTCACGTATCCTTTTTTATGATTGTCCTCCCATACGTCCACGAGATGTTCGAGGCGCTCTTTTTTGTCCAATTTTTGGAAGGTTTTTGATAGGAATTCCCTGCATCGCTCAAAGGCGGATAGATAGTCTCTGGAGATGAAATCCAGGGCCCAGTCCAGCTCCTCCTGAGCTCCGAGCTTTTCTACACTCTCATCCAGCAACTTTTTTTCATCGTGATCCAATCCGTGATAGTGGAAGATCAACGACTTCAGTAGTATCAGTGCCTTTTTCTTGTCTGCATCCATGGGCGATTCCAGCAACCTCGTCTCTGGTCAAAGGTATCTAAACCCAACGTATGCCATCGAGATATTGCCAAAATTGAAACAGCGTGCTGTGTCGCTCGACTATGAAAGATGATCTTTGTATCGGGATCGAGTGGGCCTTGCTGCCTACCATCAATCTGCTAGAAACAACTTTACCGCGATTTCATCGGCGTGAAACATGCCTGCATCTGTGGTCACGTACATGCCGTTGGGACTTCTCCTCATCCATTGCTGTGAGACCATCCAGTCCAGTATCGCTTGGTTGTCTTGGGTGTATCGTCCTCCCGAGAGGTCGTCGAGCAGTCTGATGTCCAGGCCAAAGGTGGTCCGAACACGCGTCATGGTATACTCATTGACCTTGTCAATGATTGCCAATAGCTCTTCTTCTATAGGTAGCCTACCCTTGGTTATGTGTTGGATATACTTTGAGTTACTCCGCACCGCAAACGTACGGGACTTGCCATTGTAGGAGTGCGCACCCGGCCCGATACCCAGGTACTGTACCTGTCGCCAGTAGCTGCTATTGTGCCGTGATACTCTTCCCGGTAGACAAAAGTTACTCACTTCATAGTGTCGGTAGCCAGCATCAGCCAGCCGCTCAATAGCATATTGGTACTGATCAGCATTGTCGTTTTCGCTGACTTCCTGAAACTGACCCTTGGCTTTTCGCCTCCCAAAGACGGTCTGCTCCTCGATGGTCAATCCATAAAGTGAGAGGTGACCCACGCCAAAGTCGATCATTTGCTCTACGTCCTTCATCCAAAGGCTCATGGCACTCGGTGGGATCGCATAGATGAGATCGCAAGTCAGATTGGTAAAGCCTTCCTCCAGCGCCAACTGGATCGATTGTAGGGCCTGGGTTCGGTTGTGGGCCCTATTCAGTTGCCGAAGTCGATCCTGGTCAAAGGTTTGGATCCCTAGACTCAGGCGATTGATACCGGCAGACCGCCATGCATCTAGTTGATCACGATTGACATCGTCTGGATTCGCCTCGAGCGTGACTTCAGCACCTGCCTCGATTTCGTATTGACCCGCGATTGCCTTCAACAGCCTATGGATGTGCTCGGGAGCCAGTAGTGACGGTGTGCCTCCACCCAAGTAAATCGTGCTGATGTGGCGATCCGTCAGGAACGATGCACGAAGATCCAGCTCCATACACATGGCCTCCACCATGGCCTCAATAGGCTGTAAGTTTGTACTGAAATGAAAGTCGCAGTAGTAACAGGCTTGTCGACAAAAGGGGATATGAAGGTAGATGCCAGCCAATGAGGTTTTTTGGTAAAAATAGCTGGTGTTTGACTGCTCTCGCGCTGTTGTGTTCCCAATTGTTGCCTGCGCTGTGTTGGGGCCAGCAAGTCTGGGTCCTGCGAGCAGGCGACGATCAGCAGGTGCTGACTGACAGTGATACCGTGGACATGGAGAGACAGCTCCGTGAGCGGCTTTGGGGGTACATCACTGAGGGCTATGTGTTTGCCGGTTGGGATACCTTGAGCCATGCTGCTGACAGCCTGGTCCTTTCACTGGCACTTGGCACCCAATATCAGTTGGTCGACGCTCCTCCTTCCGAACGCCTTCGGCAAAAGATGCTAAAGCCTTACCTCAACGGTGGGTTTCCCTTTGCTAAGGTCGTGCTCGATTCCATGGTTTTGCAAGGAGAGGCCTTATCCATGCAATACGTGATCGACCCCGGCCCGGAGATCGTCTGGGATTCGCTATCCAACCGGAGCCCTGTCAAGTTATCCAATGGCTTTCTCTATAAAACCTTGGGGTTCCGACCGGGAGATCCGTACCAGGAGCGCACGTTTCAAGGGGTGTCTCGACGATTGGGAAGGCTCACCCAGGTATCGTCACTGGCTCGGCCTGATGTTGGTTTTGAGAGTGGCAAGGCAACCGTCTTCCTTGATTTGGAAGACCAAAAGTCTGACCGCTTTGAGGGGATCATCGGCCTGCTCAATGATCAGGACGAGGGCGCAACAATTACCGGCTACTTGAAGCTGGATCTGACCAATCTCTTCCGTAGTGGCAAGGAATTGCACATCGACTGGAATCGATTCGCTGCATCTTCCCAGGACCTGAAGATGAGTTATGTGCACCCTTACCTCTTGGGGTCCGACTTCCGGCTGACTGCCGGTTTTGATCTTCTTCGACAGGACAGCTCTTTTTTCAAACGGGATGTGTACCTGTCCTTCGATTTCCCGCTGAGCGCGAACTGGTACGTGGGAGCAGGGTTTCGCCAGCGTGTGAGCGATTTGCTCGATGAAGAGCCAGACATCCGGCAAGGACTTGACTATACCAACAATGGTTACCAGCTGATGCTGCAATGGGGTGATCCAGCTACTGAGGTCAACAGCTTTGAGGATTTTCTGGGGATCAGTGGAGCGCTGGAGATTGGGGATAAGCGCATCCGGCGCAATGTACAGTTAGCACCAGAGGTGTACGACACGGTGCGCTTGCGATCGACAAACTATCAGTGGGATTTTCACATGACGGGCCAGTGGACTTTCGGTCGACAGTCGGCACTTTATGGCCTCTTTCAACTAGGTACGGTGCAGGGGCCTGAGATACTTCGCAATGAGTACTATCGGGTGGGCGGGCTTCGGAGTTTTCGCGGATTCAACGAAAACCAGTTCTTTGCTCGCTCGGTGGTCAAGTTGCAAGCAGAGTATCGGTTGTACTATGAGCGTCGGTCCTACTTGCTTGCCCTGGTTGATGCTGGATACATCGAGGAAGAGTTTGATTCCAGCTTTTTGACTGGCTACGGATTAGGCATTGCTATTGATACGCAAGCTGGTAATTTCCAGCTTATCTTCGCGCTGGGCAATACAAATGAAGTGGCCGCTGACATTCGCAATGTAAAAGCACACTTTGGGTACACTGTCTCCTTTTGAATGAAAAAGACGCTTTTTATCATCGCCTTGGTTTGGATGGGGCCTGTCTCGGCACAATTAGACACCGTGACCGTCCGGGAGCTCTCGACCGCTTGGATCAGTCATGATCTACGGGGTGAGGCCTTTCAGGTCTACGATGCGCAGGATGTGTCGGTCGGAGGCTTCTATCTTGCCGAGGATGAGATTCGGGAAGGACTGGTGCAGATTTGTGGAGATCCGTTCGATTTTTGGGTGGAAGGACGTCTCCTCCACCATCAGGGTAGCGGATGTGAGTACTTTGGAGTCGAGGAGATTTTTGGGGATTTGATGTTGGATACGGTGTACTGTGCGATCATGTCACCTGTTCTGAGCGAGGTGCAAGTGGAGCTGCAAAGGGTGCAGCCCAGTGTGGCCAGAATCTATGAACTGCCATCCAGCAGGGTAGTCCGCGTCGAAGACAACGTTTGGTGGCTGCTGATGCTGACCGTTTTGGTCCTGCTATCGATTTTGAGGATTGCCGATGACCAGACGTACAGCGCCATGACAAGACTCGCCTTCATCCAGCGTCGAGTAGGCTACGACGAAGACGCCATGTTTTCACTCAGCAACTTGCTCATGATGATGATTGTGGGTTTGTTACTAGGCTTTCACATCGTTGTCTTTCGTGTCGACAGCAGCTCGTTGGGCATGATGCTGAGTGCGCTAGGTGCCGCCACTTTGATGTTTTACGGCTTCCTGTTGGCCAAAGCCCTTATACTGCAAGTCGCGGGCAGCCTGTTCAAGTACCATCGCGTCAGGACCCTCCACTTCCGGGCGTATTTGCTTTTCATGACCATCTTCATGCTGCTCCTGTATCTCATGCAACTGGCCGGACAATGGTTCCAAATCGAGGGAACGATTTACTGGCAAGTCATCAGGTATGCGGGACCTTTCATTAGTGCGGTATTTGTCTTCTGGATTTATTTCCAGCTATCATCAGAAGTGCCCAAACGAAAACTACACATTATTTCCTACCTTTGCACCACCGAAATTTTACCGACTTTTATATTGGCCAATTGGCTCTTGAATTAACGAGAAAGCAGTATATGAGCAACGAAGTTCTGTTTGCAAATAAGGAAAGATTGATCACTGTAGAGAGTATTTTGGTTTCGCAGCCTGCGCCAAGCAGCGAGAAGTCACCATACCACGGACTTGCAGAGAAGTATAAGATAAAAATTGACTTTCGCCCATTCATTCAAATAGATCCCGTCGATATCAAGGACTTTCGGAAGCAGAAGGTGAACATCCTTGACCATACTGCAGTCATTTTTACGAGTCGAAATGCAGTCGACCACTTTTTTCGGTTGGCAGCGGAGAGCAAAGTGGAGATACCTACCGATATGAAGTACTTCTGTATCTCTGAGCAGACGGCCAATTATCTGCAGAAGTACATAGTGATTCGGAAGCGTAAGATCTTCACAGGTACTCGCACGGCATCCGATCTGATCGAGGTGATCAAGAAGCACAAGAATGAAAAATACATTTTTCCGTGCTCGGACATTAGAAAAGATGATATCCCGAACTTCTTAAAGGAAGGCGGTTATACTTACAGCGAAGCGATCATCTACAAGACGGTGGCAAGTGACCTCTCAGATCTGGCCGATGTCAACTATGACATCATTGCTTTCTTCAGCCCCTCTGGGATTCACTCTCTCTTTCAAAATTTTCCCGACTTCAAGCAGAACAAGACAAGAATTGCTGCATTTGGTCCGACAACTGCCAAGGCAGTGAGAGATGCTGGCCTGATTTTGGATATAGAAGCACCATTGCCCAATGCTCCTTCTATGACTGGTGCGCTCGAGGTGTACATAAGAGAGGCGAATGGACTAAATTAGGAGAAGGAAATTGGGGGATTTTCGAACCAAAGTGGTTTGATTGCTAGTTACCATTCTCCAAACATGTTTTTCCCATGAAGAAGAACCTACTTGTTGTCGCCCTATCTATGAGTCTGCTTGCTGCATTCGGGCAGAATGATCCGTTCTTCAGTTACTACATGTTCAACCGGACGTTCTTCAACCCTGCAGCAGCAGGTAGTGAGAAGCTGAGCACGGTCACATTGCAGCACAGGTCCCAGTGGTTAGGATACTCTTCTTCTTTTGATGGCTCTGGTGGAGCACCTAGCACGCAATTGTTGACCGTTGACATTCCTGTGGAGCGGTACATTTCCGGTATAGGTGCGACCATCGTCAATGACAACCTTGGACCACAAAGCAACTTTGCTGTTCAGATCCCTATTTCATACACCATTCCGCTACGATTTTCTTCTCTGAGTATTGGCTTGATGCCAGGGTTCTTCTCGAGGACGTTGAAGTTTGATGAGCTTCGTTTCAAT
>JBCCXG010000289.1:0-7500 GCA_039191945.1 Bacteroidota bacterium | reverse complement strand
ATGTATTTGACCATGTCCTTGATCGACCACCCTTCATTCTGAAACCTGATGGCCAAGTAGTCGAGCAGCTCCGGATGCGAAGGCAGCTTACCCTGGAGACCAAAGTTATCTACCGTCTCTACCAATCCGCGACCAAAGACATGGTGCCAGATGCGATTCACCATCACGCGCGAAGTCAATGGATTCTTTTGATCCAAGATGGCATTCGCCAAATCGAGCCGGCCACTCCCCTCCGTATTGAACTGATGGTCGTCCGTGACTGCTGATAAGAAGCCTCTCGGGATGGCTGTCTCGAGTTCGTTGAGGTGATTGCCGCGATCGAAGACCGGACTATTGATGCCAAATCCTTCGTCGATGCCCGTGAAGAAAGTAGAATCTTGGAGGGTAGCGATTAACTCGCTTTGCTTCTCGTATCTTGATGCCAGGCCATTGTAACTCTTGGGAATCAACCCTTTGGCCAGCAGCTCATTCATTTTGGCCACACGGTCCATTTCGCCTTTATACTTTGGTGCAACCGACTGCGGCCATTGGTCATCGTAGGCAATGGCATATTCCACCTCCACCCAGGCGGTCTCTGCCATTTCGTAGATGTGTCGGTCGTAACGACCGGGCATGACTTCAATGTACGCCTTATGCCCCTTCCACGCCGACAGGTCGAAAACCATGTCCTTCCAAGCCTTGGTATCCACTATATGCTCCAATCCGCCATAGATCGGCCACTGGATCAACTGGAAGTTATCGATCACAATTCGAATGATAGAGGCCTCTCCCCTGGTCCTCACACCAATGAAATCGCTGGTGATTTCGAAGTTCGGAGATCGCAAGGCACCGAAAATCCCTTCAGAGAGCCGGCGGCTTGAGGCTTTGCCACCATCGAACCTCATGATTCGCGTACCGGAGCTATTTAGGACTGGCTCCCCGAGGGTTGTTTCCTTGCCGAAGGCCAAGCCGTCACTTTTCCATCCATCGAGTGTCTCTCCTCGGAAATCGCCGATGACCTCGTAGTCTTGGGCAGTCCGAGGATCATCAGCACTAGCTACTTCCAGCTCGGCGGCATGACTCAGTATCATCTCCTCCAGTCCGGCCTTAAGCGCCTCAAGTTCCGCGAGATTCTCGAGTTGCTCATATGTAAGACGCGCAGGCTTTGGGGAGAATCGGCTGCTTTCCATCACCCCGTACATGGCGTAATAATCGGCCGTAGGGATGGGATCAAACTTGTGGTCATGGCACTTGGCGCAAGAAACGGTCAGTCCTTGAAAGGTCTTGCTCGTCACGTCGATCATGTTGTCGATGCGATCAGCCTCTTCCTCGCGGATATCCACCGGGCTGTGCTTGCCCTCGCCCAAAGCATAGAAAGCCGTCCCAATGTGCGACTCGTTCAGTCCATTGTCGGGATTCCAACGCACCTCTTGGACCAGATCGCCGGCGAGATGTTCTTTCACCAGTTGATCGTAGGGCACGTTTTCGTTAAAGGCCCGGATCAGGTAATCACGGTAGCGCCACGCACCAACGATTTCATAGTCAAACTCATGACCGCGTGTTTCGGCATAGCGCACCACGTCCATCCAGTGACGGGCCCACCGCTCGCCAAATCCAGCGGACTTGAGGTACTGGTCCACCATCTTTTCATAGGCATCGTCACTTTCATCGGCTAAGAAAGTCGCTAATTCCTCCGGTGTAGGAGGAATACCTGTCAGCAAATACGAGACCCTTCGAATCAAAGATGACTTACTGGCTTCGTCCACAGGTTCGAGCCCTTGCTCATCTAGCTTTTCAGTGATAAAATCGTCAATGGCATTCACCGAGCCTTCATAATGTGCGGGTTCGCTCGATTTGGGTGGAATAAACGCCCAATGCTTCTTCCACTCCGCCCCTTGGTTGATCCACTTCTTGAGGACAGCGATTTCGTAGTCATTGAGGGTGAGATTGGACTCCGGCGGCGGCATGACCACTTTTTCGTCTTTTGTGGTGATGCGTTTGATGACTTCGCTATTACGTGCATCTCCAGGTACGATGGCATGACCTCCCCCTTCTTTCAAGAGCGCAGTGGCGCCCTCGTAGGTGTCGAGCCGGAGGTCCGCCTTTCTACTGCTGGGATCTGGCCCATGGCACAGGTAGCAGTTTTGCACGAGGATAGGTCGGACATGGAAGTTGAAGTCTACCTGGTCGGGAACCCTGGCAGACGAGGGGTCTGATTTGCATTGCACAAGGAAAATCCCGGCACTCAAAAAAGCTAACAGGGATGAACACAGCGCTGCATTTCGCCCACTTATTCGCATTTTCTCATTCCATTCTTCATGCCGATGACTAAGATAATCACGGGAGACGAACCCGAAAGCAATTGATTGGCCTGTGGTATCAGGTGTTGGGTTAAACGGCGGATTAGTGTTATGGACTTTTTACTAACTTCCCAGCGTATGAATGACCATCGAAAAATGAACCGCCTCCTAGCGGCGCTTGCTTTATCCATTGAAGTTGTGCAGGTAGTCACCGCTCAGCAGTCCAACATCAAGGAACAGGCCATTGCCCTGGCTCAGGCGCAGCTCGACGCCTACAACGCTCGAGACATCGATGCGTTCCTGGAACCCTACAGCGACTCAGTGAAGATCTACAATTTTCCTCATCAGCTGAGCTTCTCCTCGAAAGAAGACATGAGGCCCAGATACGGGAACATGTTCGAGCAACTGACCGATCTGCATTGCGAGCTGGTCAATCGCACCGCGATTGGCAATGTGGTCATCGACCACGAGCGTGTGACCCGCCGCAAGGGTCAACCCAAAGTCGAAGTCTTTGCGATCTATCATATCCGACACGGAAAGATCCAGGAGGTTCATTTCGTTCGGCCAGAAAAGCAATAGCTGAAATATCCATTTACCCCATCAAACCCAAAGCCAATGACCCCAATCAAAGCAGGCATTCTCGGCATGGGCCGAATCGGCAAAATCCATTTGGAAAACCTCCTGAACAGGATCCCAGAAGCAGATGTCCTAGCCGTGATGAATCCATCCGAGGCAGGCCAACAGTTTGCCCGTGATCGCAACGTGCCCAACGTCTCGAGTGATCCCCGCATCATTTTTGACAATGCAGAGATAAATGCTGTGCTCATTTGCTCCCCGAGCGATACACACGCAGCGTACATCACCCGCGCGGCGGAGGCGGGCAAGGCCATCTTTTGCGAAAAACCTCTCGATCTATCACTGGAGAAGATTCAAGAGATCTTGGCGCTGACAGAACAGCATCAGGTACCGATGATGGTCGCTTTCAACCAGCGCTTCGACCCCGACTTTGCACGCATTAAATCGGTATTAGATGAGGGCAAAATTGGTCAATTACGCACTATCAAACTGACCAGCCGGGACCCAGCGCCCCCTCCTATCAGTTACATCAAATCATCTGGAGGCATGTTCTTGGACATGGTGATCCACGACTTTGACAATTCAAGACACCTGGCCAGCAGTGAGGTGGCGGAGGTCTATGCCAAGGGCTTCAATTGGGTCGATCCGGCCATCGGGGAAGCAGGTGATATTGATACAGCGGTGATCCTACTTACTTTTGAGACCGGGGCGACAGCGATCATTGAAAATTGCCGTCAGGCGGCCTATGGCTACGATCAGCGATTGGAGGTCTTTGGTTCGAAAGGGATGGCTTTGGCTGACAACAACTTCAAGGACACCCACTTGATGATGGACGAACAAGGTATGCATCGTGGCCGATTGCTGGACTTCTTCATGGACCGCTACCGAGATTCTTACTTTCATGAAATGAACGCCTTTATCCAAGCAATGTCCAAAGGCGAGAAGCCGCCGGTAGACGGAACGGATGGATTAAGGGCAACGGAGATTGCACTGGCCGCTAACCTGTCAATGGAAGAGAATCGACCGGTGCGGATAGAGGAAATACGGTAGGATGATCGTCCAGGGCTGCGGCTTGACGGATGTATGGCCAAACCCCACTCGCCGCTAAGTCGCAATCTGGCGAAATCGTCCAGTGAAGCTGAAGGGTCAGGAATCGCTTCTGGGTGAAATTCCCGCAATGGTAGGGTTTTTTGTAGGTGGTTAAAACTTGACAGGTGCTGGTAAAAATCGTACCCTTGATATGTAAACCCGAACCTCTATGCGAAAAGTACTCTACCTCCTATGTAATGTCTGCTGGTTCGTCGGTTGGTCCAACAACCTGGTGATCTCCAATGGCGCCATCTCTGAAGTCAATACAATGCTTGATTACGCCGTATTAAGTTTTGACATCTCTTGGGAAAACTCCTGGCGGGATGCTGAGAACTGGGACGCGATCTGGATCTTTTTGAAATACAACGACGGCACCGAATGGCACCATGCGGAACTTAACTATATCGACGGGGCCAATGATGGGCATACCGCACCAGCAGGAGCGGCCATCACTACCCCTCCGGATGGCAAAGGGGTCTTCCTCTATCGGTCCGCCATCGGCAGTGGCCATCTGACGCTCAACAACGTCTTGGTGAGATGGAATTATGGGACAGATGGCCTTGCCGACCTTGCAGGCGTCAACGTGCAAATCATGGGCATCGAGATGGTCTACGTGCCCGAGGGTAGTTTTTGGCTCGGCGACGGGGAGACTACTGATGTGCAGGGGCATTTCGAAGCCGGTACATCCGGGGCGGCTTTTGAGGTAACGTCCGATGCCGCCATCACTCTGGGAGGTGGGGCCAGTGGCAGTCTAGGCAACAATAATGGAGCCGGCATGTCCAACAACGGTGATTTCATACCCGCGCCGTACAACACCATCTCCATGGACGACTTCAACGACGCAACCGTTCAGACCCTCCCTGCCGATTTCCCCAAAGGCTTTCGTGGGTTCTACTGTATGAAGTACGAGCTCACCCAAGGCGAGTACACCGCATTTGTCAACATGCTCACGAGCACCCAGGCAGCCACTAGATTCGATTCGAATCCACACTCCGTCGACGAATCCACGGTACGTTATACGTTCACAGGCACGCATCCGAACCTTGAAGCGGACTTCCCGCACATCCCGGCCATCTTCGTTGAGTACTTCGACGGTGCTGCCTATGCGGACTGGGCAGGGCTGCGACCCATGACAGAGCTGGAATTTGAAAAAGCCACCAGAGGCTTTGCCTTACCAGTTGTCGGAGAATACGCCTGGGGCACCACCAACCTCAACGCCGACTTCCCTACTGTTTCTAATCCCGGAGCGACTGATGAAGCGATCACCGCCAACTTCAATACCTCCGCAGGCAATGCCTGGTACAATAACGTCAATGCATTTGGGGCGTGCATTCGGGTTGGGGTGTTCGCGGCCAACCCCGCCAACACGGGAAGAGAGACATCGGGGGCGACGTATTGGGGGATCATGGAGATGAGTGGCAATGCGTGGGAGCGCGCGGTGACTGTGGGTCGTCCGGAAGGAAGAGCTTTTGAAGGGTCCCACGGCGATGGGGAATTGAACGCTGAGGGCAACGCGACCAATACAGACTGGCCGGGTCACTCTGGGGCCAATGGTGTAGACGATGTGATCGGGGTCGGTTATCGGGGAGCGGGCTTTGCATTCCCCAATCCGGTGACATCCAATATGCGCATCTCAGCCCGTAGGCTAGCAACCTCCTTTTACAACATTCGGTACTTTGACGACACGATGAGAATGGTCAGAACTTCACCGCATTGATTATGAGAAGATTAACGTTAGCCATCCTGTTATTGGCCGCCATGGAAGCAGCCGCCCAAGGCAAGTTCTTTGGCGGCGAGAGCCCTGCATCGTATACGGGTACCCTGGTTTCCATGAGCGTGCTTCCTGTGGAGCTATTATCTTTCTCCGCCCTGTCCGCCGACCGCGCGGTCCGGCTCATGTGGGCGACTGCCACTGAGATCAACAACGATTACTTTCAGGTGGAAGCGCTTATTGATGGAGCGTTTCAAAGTATAGGTGTCGTCGGTGGTTCGGGCACCACCGCTTCTCCAAAACACTATTCCTTTTTAGACACATCCCCAGTGCAAGGGATCAATTTTTATCGCTTGCGACAGGTGGACTACGACGGAACCGCAACCTTGTCGTCGGTGGTGTCGGCCTCCTTTCTACTTGGCACATCGCAGCTCTACCCCAATCCAACGGTAGGGCCCTTGTTCATCAACGCCGACCTGACAAATGAAAATGTCTCCATTCATGATCTATCCGGCCGACTATTGAAGCGGTTGGAAGTACATCGGGAGATGGACATCTCTCAATTGCACCCTGGTATGTACCTGCTAAGAATCCGCTTCAAAGACGAGGAGCTGCTTTTCAAAGTGAACAAGGAGTAGCTGGATACGCTATGGATTGAAGATTGAAGAAGAGCGCCAAGGCGTCGCTACCGCTGTTTTCTACTCAATTTCATGATCTCGTAATCCAAACCGTCGAAGCCGATCCTCTCATAGGCTTTCATCGCGGCAAGGTTCCCGCGATGCACATACAATCTAAGCTCCAAACCGTTTTGCTTTTGCATTTCAGCGTTTACCTCCGCAATGAGTCGCGCCGCATGCCCCTTTCCCCTTTGTTTGGGAGCTAAATAGAGGCTCTGGATCCACCAATAATAGCCTGCCCTCCAATCGCTCCATTCCCGCAGCGCTGAGATACTACCAACGGGCGTATCCTCCTCGTCAGTCAGGACCCAATACATGGCTTTGGTACTGTCCTCCAGCGCCATACGAATTCCTTGCCTTACCTGTTCCGAATCTAGATCCATACCTTCCGCGTCCATGGCTTCACTTTTCGTGAAGTCTATCAAGTGGGGTAAATCCTCAAGCGTGGCTTTTCGAACCTGCATGCGATAAACTTAATACGATCGCGGTAACAAACCCACAGTAGCCAAACCCCGGCCGGGATAGAGCCGTGAAGTAAGAGCTTGGCGATCGTACATGCGTTGTTACAATCTCCTCTCTCTACTTCACGGCGATAGCCCGATCAGCCGCCAAATGTCAATATTTATTATGCCACAGGATCCACCCTTGGATCATTCATCTTTCAGCGTGGAGGCAGGGTTGACATTTGCCGTGTAGAGCGTGTGATAGCTCACCGTGCCAACGGCAATCGCAATCAGCAAACAAGCCGGCCCAAAAAACAACCATGCCGAAAGCGGAATCCTATTGGCAAAGCTTTGTAGCCAGGTGCTCATGAGCCACCAGGTGAGTGGCAATGAAATGAGTATCGCAATCCCAACGAGTTTGAGGAAGTCGCCGGTGAGCAATACCCAAAGGCTTTGGAAGGACGCTCCCAATACTTTTCGCACACTTACCTCCTTCGTCCGCAACCTGGTCATGAAGGAAGCGAGCCCAAATAATCCCAGGCAAGCCACGAGGATGGCCAATCCTGAAAACCATCCGAAAATGGATCCAAACTTGACTTCCGCCTTGTATTGCTCTTCGTAATAGTCATCGAGAAAGAAATAGTTGAAGGGTCGGTTGCCGTAGGCGTATTCCCAATCTGTCCGCAGTTCCTCGAGCGTAGATCGATAGTTGCGGGAGTTTAGTT
>JBCCXG010000288.1:0-7501 GCA_039191945.1 Bacteroidota bacterium | reverse complement strand
TGCTGTATGGTTAGGATCCTACGGGTAAGGTTTTGTATGACCGAACTGTCTTCGGCGATGAGAATCTTTTTAGCCATATACGACGCAATCAGTTGTTGAAAAGGTTATGATAGCTCTCCTGGAATTCAATGAACGTCTTGTGCAGTTCGTCCAGGTCCATCTTTAACGATTCAAAGTTATTGGCTTTTATTTTCTTTTCAATGTATTCGGCATTCTTAGAGAGCTTTTCTATTCCGAAGGTTCCAGCGTTGCCTTTCAGGGTGTGCATGGCACGTTGGAGCTCTTCCATTTCGTGCTTGCCGAGAAAGGTTTTCGAGTCTTGTATCAGGTCGTGGGCTTCGCTGTCAAAATCTTCAAGGACGGTTTGTATCAGTTCCTTACCTCCGTATTTGTGCAGTTGGTTGAGGGTATTCTGGTTGATCACAAGGTCCTCCGTATTCTCGACGAAAACCTCTCCGGTGACGCTCTTCGGAGCAAAATTGACCCAACTCTTGACTTTGTCAATCAAGGCGGTGGCCTTGATGGGTTTCGGCAAGTAATCGTCGAGGCCTTGACTCAGAAATTTGGACTTATCTTCCTCCATGGAGTAGGCCGTCATAGCCACGATCGGAGGCAAATTCTCCAGTCCTAGCCCCTTGATCTTCTGGGTAGCTTGCACTCCATCCATTTTGGGCATTTGTATGTCCATGAAGATCATGTCAAACTCGTCTTGCTGCACCACGTCGATGGCTATGAAGCCGTCTTCGGCCTCTGAAACGTGACAACCTGCTTTTCTAAGGATTTCACTGGCCACCTTTCGGTTGATATCGTTGTCATCGACCAGTAGTACCCGGGGTTCGGATTTGGTAAACTCTCTGACGATTTTTGCTTCTGGAGAGGGGGCTTTTAGGACTCTTTGTGGATTTTCGATCTTGCCGGCGGGGAAGGTAAACCAGAACGTACTGCCTAGTCCTGGCGTCGAGACCACGCCAATCTCGCCACCCATGGATCGGACGAGCTCCTTGGAGATGACCAGCCCCAGTCCGGTACCTCCATACTTTTTAGAACTGGAGTTATCCAGTTGGCTGAAGCTCTGAAAGAGTCGGGTCTGGTCGTCCTGAGAGATACCAATGCCAGAGTCCTTCACCGACACCTGAAAAATGATTTGGTCGTCGATCTCCTCTCTGACCCGAATACTGATATTGATGTTGCCTTTCGTGTGTGAAAATTTGATAGCGTTGCTCGTCAGGTTGGAGATCACCTGCACCAGCCGGGTTTCATCGGCCATCACATACTCGGGCATCTTATCATCCAGGTGGTAGTAGAGATGTGTATTGTTGAGGTGTGCTTGTTGCGAAAAGAGCTCGTAGATCTTCTCAAAAGTCTCGACCAGTCGAATGGGCCGCTCCCTGAGCTCCATCTTCCCGGCTTCGATCTTGGAGAGGTCCAAAATATCGTTGAGGATATGTAGGAGCGTATCTGAAGACTTGCGAACGGTACGGACATACTCCGATTGCTCTTCATCCAGTTCTGTTGAACCCAAGAGGTCAATCATGCCAATGATGCCGTTCATTGGTGTTCGGATCTCGTGGCTCATGTTAGCCAGGAAGCGCTCTTTGATTTGGAGAGAGTGCTCTGCAAGCTCCTTGGCCTGGAGGAGTTCCTCGTTGGTTTGCTTCAGTCGGGTGATGTCTCGCGCCACACCCTCGATCTCCAAATTTTCACCGAGCTTGGTGACAATCCTCACGTTGCAGAGGAACTGCAGCTCCTCTCCACTCTTGGTGCGTACTTGCCCTTCGAAGTTGCGCACCCGCTTTTTTGACAGCAAGACCTTGACCAGAGATTTTAAGCTTTCTTTCGCGAGGAAGAAGTCCCCGATGTTCTTTCCGAGCATCTCTCGAGAAGTGAATCCTAACACTTCCTGCACGGAGGGGCTGACCATGTTGATGACTCCGGGCAGGGTACAACGGAAGTAGATGTCTTGAAAGGATTCGAAGATGTTTCTGAATTTCTCCTCACTGTCGCGCAGTGACTTCTCGTTGTCTTTCTTCTCCGTGATGTCATTGGCGATGACCGACACCTCCCGGATGCTTCCGTCTGGTAAGAAGATGGGGTTGAGGAAGATGTCACGCCAGACCTTGTTGCCGTGATCGTCGACGATGCCATTCTGGAAGTTTTTGATTTTGCCGTTGAAGGCCTCCTGGTAGTTGGCAATCCACAATTCGATTTCTTGTCGGTTAAAGAGGCTCTTGTACGGCCCCAGGAGGCCCATTCCCAGCTCTGGCTCGAATCCGTAGTATTCGCGAAACGAGTCGGCAAAGTTCTGGTTGAAGGAAGTGAAATTGTACTTCCTATCGATACTCCATATCTGGTGCGTGCTGCTCTCGAAGATGGCACTGAGCCTCGCCGCCTGATCTTCGATTTTGCTTTCGTCAATTTTTCGCTGAAGGGCCAGACTCACCTGCCCAGCGATAAAGTCGAGGAGCTCCAGGTCCTTGTGGTTGTAGGCGGCCTCATGGCTATAAGAGTAGATGGACATCACGCCGAAGGGCTTGTTGGACGACTTCATCAGGACGCCCAGCCAAACTCGGGGGATGTGGCAATTGCCGCGAATGCCTTTCTGTTTACTGATCTTTTCAATGCCGTCCTCGTACATGATCAGACCTTTGCCGTACTCGTAGGTATAGTTGGCCAGCTCCTGATTGATATCGTCCGACAACGATTCAGTAGGTGACAACTCATCCTTTTTGTAGATGAACTGGAAGTCGTCCCGGACCGACTTCTTAGTAACGATGGCGAAGTTGCGGACCTTTAGAAACTGCCGAAGTTCCTGAAAGACTTTGTCGTAAAACTCATCTAGCTTTCTATGATGGATCGTCAGTGAGGCGATCTTGTAGTAGAGACTTTGTGCTTTCTCTGCGCGCACACGCTCGGTGATATCATAGAAGATGCATTGATATTCGACGGGTTGGTCATCTTCGAAAACACAAGTAAGGAGACCTTTGACGAATATGTTTTTTCCGTACTTCGTCGTCAAAACGGTGTCCAGCTTCTCACTCTTGATGCCTGCTGTGATTTTGAGAAGCTTCTCTAGCGTCAAGCGTCGGTGATCCGGGTGGATTGTATCGACGAACTTCAAGTCCTTGATGTCTTCGTCTTGAAAGCCCAATTTATTTTTCCAGGCTTCATTGACAAATAGTATTTGACCCCGGGGATGAAATACCTGGATGAGATCACTGGAGCTGTTGAAAAGCTCTTTGAAGTGGTGATTGGTCCGCTCTAGTGTTCTTGAGTGCTCTTTCTGAATGATGGTGAGCTTCTTCTGCAGTCCAATGACTTGCCTTTGGAGGCTTTGTATTGACGCATCGATCATATCACCCATGGAATAAAATTACTGAAATATTCCTAGTTTTAGTGTGAATGTCCAACCGTACAGACCCATACCTTATATCGATCATTGGGCCTACAGCAGTGGGAAAAACGGACTTGGCCGTAGAGATTGCAGAACTACTTTCGACGGAGATTGTTTCTTCGGATTCTCGGCAGTTTTACCGTGAAATGAACATCGGGACCGCGAAACCGACCGTAAGTGAGCAGGAAAGGATACCGCATCATTTTGTCGACTCGCACGGCATCGAAGAGGACTACAATGTTGGTGAGTTCGAAAGGGACATGATCGAATTGCTGACCGAATTGTTCAATTCCTATCAGCACGTCGTCATGGTCGGCGGCTCGGGTCTCTACTGCAAGGCAGTGTGGGAAGGCTTGGATCATTTTCCGGGTATCGACCCCTACATACGAAAACAACTCCAGGAAGAGGTCCTGGAGCATGGCCTGTCAAAACTGCGCCTTGAACTAGCCCAAACCGATCCGGATTACTTTGAAGAGGTAGATGTCCATAATCCTCAACGCATTTTGAGGGCACTGGAGGTGATCCGATCTACAGGCGAGCCGTTTTCATCGTTTCGCAACCGAGAGGAAGAGAAGAAGCCGGTCCGGGAGTTTCGATCCATCAAGATCGGTTTGGAGATGGATCGAGAGGAGCTTTACGATCGTATCGATCGGCGGATGGATCAAATGATATTGGATGGACTTTTCGAAGAAGCACGCGAATTATACCCATACCGCAATTTGAATGCCTTGAGGACAGTGGGTTATTCGGAGATATTCAAATACCTAGATGGCGAATATGACTATCAGGAGGCGGTCCGCCTGCTCAAGAGAAACTCGCGCCGCTACGCCAAGCGACAATTCACCTGGTTCAAGCGAGACCCCGATATTCAATGGTTTTTACCTACGCAACGCGAGGAGATCATGCGTCACCTGCATGGCCGACTGGGCCTAAATGCTTAGGACCTCCACCAGCCGCATCAGATCTTCATTGATCGGTTTGGTCTTGGAGATGGCGAGCTTGAAGCTCGTGTAGTGCACCTTTTTGTCGATGATTCCCGCCATGACGTTTCGCTTGCCATTGAGCAAACCCTCTACCGCCGCCATGCCGAGCCTGGAAGCAAGTATCCGGTCAAATGAAGTTGGCGGTCCCCCTCGCTGTAAATGACCGAGGGTAGAGACCCGTATGTCAAGTCCCGGCAGCTCAGAGGAGACTTTGGATGCCACTTCCAGTGCGCTGCCCTGGTCTCCACCTTCCGCCACTATTACGATGGAAGAGGTCTTCTGCCGATCGCGACCTTCTTTGAGTGTTTTGATTACATCATTGATGGTGGTCGATGTCTCAGGCACCATAGCGAACTCTGCACCGCCGCCAATTGCACAGTGGATGGCAATGTACCCAGAGTGCCGACCCATCACTTCTACGAAGAAGACCCGATCGTGGGAATTGGCCGTATCTCGGATCTTGTCTACCGCATCCAGTGCGGTATTCACGGCCGTATCGAAGCCAATCGTATAATCGGATCCGTAGAGATCATTGTCGATCGTGCCTGGTGCCCCTACCACGGGGATCCCAAACTCTTCAAAGAATATGTTGGCGCCTGTGAAGGTACCGTCTCCCCCGATGGCGACCAATCCTTCGATACCTCTTTTAGCCAGTTGGTTGTAGGCGCGTTCGCGACCCTCCTTGGTCATAAATTCCTTACTTCGGGCAGACTTCAGAATGGTGCCTCCCTTTTGTAGTATGTTGCTGACGGAGTAGGATTTCATCTTGTAGATGTCACCCTCAATCATCCCGTTGTATCCGTATTTGATGCCGTATACATCTATACCAAAAAATAGCGCGCTCCGGACGACTGCCCTGAGGCACGCGTTCATCCCTGGTGCGTCGCCTCCCGATGTAAAAACTCCGATGCTTTTCATATACTCAACACTAAACTAAGTGAATGGGATGTGGTTTAATCGCGTGGAATCTCAATCTGCTCTTCTAGGTTACTACGAATGTTAGGAGGGGTGGTTCGCGTAGCACCCGCCTCAAATCGGCGCCAATATTAATGAAAAAAGACATTGGAAGAAATTTCGCGTCGACTTTTCAGATGAATAGTTGCGCCTGGGCTTTATGATCGCCCGAGCCGCTTGTAAATAATCCCAAGTACCTGCGCTATGAGATAGTTCATATTGCGAGAGACTCTCATAAAATACAACGGCGCGAAATACAGAATTGAGATGAGTAGTGACCGCAGTACAATACTCAAAACCTTGCCTTCTTCAAAAGGTATCTCCCTGACCACCAGATAAATGATAATTCCAGTCAGGTAAATCCAGAGCACCTGCCATGAAAAAGGCTGCACCCCGAGCCGATACCATACAAAGATCATTTTTGCCAGACTGAAGAGCAGTGCGCTGATAAGTGAAGCTGCCGCGGCGCCGTCGATTCCGTATCTGGGTATCAGGATCCAGTTCATCGATATGTTGAGCAGCATGAAAAGAATGATCAGGGGCACATTGTACCGATAGAGTGGCGACATGGCGATGATGTTGGCATTTACGCTAAAAGTCATCTCAATCAGCTTGGCGAAAGCTATGAAGACCACGACCGTAAAACCAGCCTTCAATTCGTCCCCTTTCGGGATGAGCCCAAATAGGTCCTGGACTGACATGATGATACCCAGAAGCAGTACCACGGCAATAAGCGTCTGATCTACACTGACCATCTTGTAAAGGCGATCGACATCGTTCATTGCCTTGTCCCGGAATTGCAGACTTAGCTTAGGCGCGACGAGTTCGATGATGACTCTTCTCGGTATCCCGATGATGATGGCTATGTAGAAGGCCAAGGTGTAAATTCCATTATCGCGCATCCCCAGATATTTCGCGATAAAGATCTGGTCGATATTGAGCAAGATCATCGACGATAGACCCATTAACATGGAATACCCACCAAATTCCAGAATTCGCTTCCGCCACATCTTCCGAATTTTGAAGAACTGGGTATTCAAGCGGAAGTCAAAATACGTTGATACGTGTCGCAGGAGGATCAACAAGGCCAATCCGTAGGCAATCAGCACGGAGTAGATGGCCTGTTGGAAAGGGAAGAGGCCCAGACCGACGGCAACAGCCATGAGCAGCGCGAAAAATCTCGTCAGAAACTCACGAAGGAAATTGGGTAAGATGATACTCTGATGGATACGAGAGACGATTTCCAGCAAGGAGTAAAAGACGATGAGGAGTGTCAGCAAAATCGTCAGGTGGAAATACTCCATATAGGAGGCGCTCTTTTCGGCAAAGAAGTTTTCGATGGCTGGAGAGAAGAGCACTAACAATACGCACCAGAAGACAAAGGAGACCGCTGGGATCACAAAGGAGAAGGTGTAGAGGTTGATCCTTTGGGTGCGATCGCGATTGAAATAAGGAAAGAACTTGATCAGGACAGGGCCGAAACCCGCCATAATCAAGGGTGACAGCATTAAGGCGTTGGAGATGATGAAACTATAAAGTCCCATTTCCTCGATCGTGAGAAATTTTGGGAACAGAATGATCCGATTGACGTAGCCTAAAATCACTCCGCAATACACGATTGCCGTGGCCCAAAAACCTTGCTTGATGGCCCTACGCATCCTGTTGCATCCCTTTTTTCATTCTTCCAGGCAGGCGACCAATTGTTGTATGTCCTCGTCGTTGTTGTAGAAGTGAGGGGACAATCGAACTGTTTCCTTTTGCTGAGAAGATTGAATCTGGCGAGCGACCATTTTTTGATAATCTTCTTTCTCAGCTGCGACCTTAAAGATGGTTGATCTGCTATTTGGGTCGATAATGACTTCTTTGCCGATGCCCCTCAATGCCTCGATCAGCTCCTCTCTGTAAGCGAGATTCTTTTGAAAAATATGATCCAGCCCCAGCGCTAGGATCATCTTGAGTCCCTCATGTAATCCGAGCACATTGAAAAACATGGCATTGCCCACCTCGAGTGATGCGGCACCCGTCTTAGCCATGCCACTGCCGAAATCAATACTGTTCCAACCCTGAAAAGCCTTGAAGCGGGGCAGCAAATCTTGTGATACATAGCCAATCGCCACGCCATAACCAGCCAGGAGCCACTTGAATGAGCTGCTCAGGAAAACCATGGAGACCG
>JBCCXG010000287.1:0-7507 GCA_039191945.1 Bacteroidota bacterium | reverse complement strand
GCTGATAGATGGAGGAACCCCGCCGGTTCAACCCCACAGCACAAATCTTTCCCGTCCTTTTTTGCGCATCGACCATCGCCCGCCCCTCCTTGATCGTGATCGTCAGAGGTTTCTCCACATACACGTGCTTTCCAGCTTCCAGTGCCTGTATCGTCTGTATCGCATGCCAATGATCGGGTGTAGCGATGCAGACCGCGTCGATCTCTTTGTCGTCCAAAAGCTCACGGAAATCTTCGTATTGCTTCACTCTCTTATCGAAGGTCTCCCCCATCTTGGGCGATTTGCCGGCATCCACATACCGCTGGTGGACTTGAGCGCGATTACGCGTGGTGTACGGTTGGTACACGTCACAAAGTGCGGCTACCTCCACATCGTCATTTTCCATGAAATTGCCCAACAGTTGCGATCCACGATTGCCCACACCAATGAAGCCCACACGGATCTTTTCATTTGCGCCCTTCTTACCGCCAATCAGCGGTGCCGCTTGCAGTGGAGAGGCAAGGGTAACGCCCGCCACGGCCGTTGCAGATTTCGTGATAAAGTCTCTTCGGTCTTTTTTCATGTCTGGGTCGTGTTGGATGGGATTTCACTATGGATATTAAAGGATAATCACGGCAAAAACAACCGCCATTACATTGACGGCTATCATGCCCATCCCGGTGTATTGCCTAGATGTTTATGCCGAAAGCCATATCTTGAGTCGAAAGGGATAGAGACCGTGAACCCAACCGTGATCCATACCTATGAAAATCAGACATATCTACCCTACGCTTAGCTTGCTGTGGCTATTGAGCTGCGTACCTTCCGCAGATAGTAACGACGGCCCCCAAAATATACTTTTCATTGTGGTCGACGATCTGAGACCCGAGTTTGGGGCCTATGGACGGGCGCAGGTCATATCGCCACACTTGAATCGCTTAGCTGCAGAAGGAACCGTCTTCGAAAGGGCCTACTGCAATGTGCCCGTTTGCGGCTCTTCGCGGGCAAGCTTTCTATCGGGCATGCGACCCGGACGCACCCGATTTCAAGGAGCTTACGATACCTATCTATCTAAAGATCTGCCCGGTGCCGTATCCCTCCCACGATTTCTCAAAAACAAGGGTTATAGCACCCATTCGCTTGGTAAAGTTTATCATCATCTCAAGGATGACGCTACGGCCTGGGAAAGCATCTGGTACCCAGAGCCTAGGAATCATACCGGATGGCGAGACTACCAAACCCAAGAAAACATTGATTTACATAACGGAGACCGCAGTCGAGGCTTGCCCTATGAGCAGGCGGAGCTACCTGATTCCGCCTACTATGATGGTAGAATAGCCATCCGAGCCATGGACCAATTGGAGGCGATGAAAGGTCAGACCTCCCCATTCTTCATGGCCGTAGGGTTCCTCAAACCACACCTGCCATTCAACGCACCCAAAATGTATTGGGACCTCTATGATTCGACCCAAATCAACTTGCCAAGCAACTACATCAAACCCATAACTACGCCTGGCAGGGCGTTCCATAACTTTGGAGAACTAAGAAACTATAACTCCATCCCCAAAGAGGGTGCAGTGACAGATGAAATGGCGAAGCGACTCATTCATGGGTACTACGCCTGCGTGAGCTATACCGATGCTCAGATTGGCAAAGTGCTTGGCAAGCTGGAGGAACTGGGCCTGGCCGAAAACACCATTGTCGTTCTCATCGGAGACCACGGTTGGAACCTGGGGGATCACCAGCTGTGGTGCAAGCATTGCAACTTTGAGTCGTCTTTGCACACACCACTGATCGTCAAGGCTCCCTCGATCCGTGGACCGAAACGAGTAGCGGACATTGTTGAGTTTGTGGACATCTACCCCAGCTTGGTAGATATGGTCGAACTACCTGTACCCATCGCTCTGGAGGGTCAATCTTTTGTGCCCTTAATGCAGGGAAAAACCAGATCCAAGGACTACGCCATTTCCAAGTATTGGAGCGGGATGACGATCATCCAAGACCAGTGGTTCTATACAGAGTGGATCGACGACAGTCTCAGCATCGACGGGCGGATGCTCTTCGACCACAGCGTCGACTCTTTGGAGATCAACAATCTCGCTGAAGACCCGCAATACGCTGGGATCGTCGCTGACCTGCACCAAAAGCTGAGAAACAACTGGGGCGAAGATTTTTAGTCTAATTCCTGCTTGATTATACTTGACTGAGTCAAGTAATTGTTTAGTTTTATGGAATGGACAGGTCGCAGGCCATTCTCGATATTCGGGCATTCAACCGTTTTTACACCAATGTGCTTTTCCTTCTGGATCAAAGTGTACTCAAGAGCGGGTATTCGCTAGCAGAAGCCCGCGTAATGTATGAGGTAAAAGCTAATGGGCCGTGCGCTGCCCGTGACATCATGAATCGACTCAACATTGATGAAGGATACCTGAGTCGAATACTTAACCACTTCGTTGCCAAGGAACTCGTCTTGAAAACGCAGTCGCCCACGGACAAGCGACAGTATCATTTGAGGCTCTCCGCTAGGGGTCGCCGAGCATATGATATGCTGGAATCCCTTGCAAATCAGTCCATACAAGGTCTAATGTCCCATCTCTCGGATCAAGAGGTGGGGGACCTGATACGGCATATGCATTCGATCACTGAATTACTGGACCATGAACCGACTGAGTGACATTCACATACGCACAAACTATCGAGGAGGTGATATTGGCTATATCACCTACATGCATGGGGACTTCTATGACTTTGGCAGAGAGTTCGAGATCTATGTGGCCGAGACTTTGGCCGACTTCTACCAAAACCTGGACGAGCGTAAGGAACGCTTTTGGGTCGCGGAAGACCAAGGAAAGATCATTGGCACCATCGCGCTGAAAGACACGGATGGACTGGCTCAGCTGCGTTACTTTCTGATCGATCCTGCCTACAGAGGCTTGGGCCTCGGCAATCAACTACTACAACTCTTTCTGGATTTCATGAAAGAATGTGGGTACAAGCGGTCGTTCCTGGTGACGGAGAAACAACTCGAAACTGCCAAATACCTCTACGGAAAGCTGGGGTATGAATACGTATCGTCCAGTGAGACGGACTTTGGTTTGGTGGAGATGCGCTACGAAATGACGCTTTGACGGAACAGCCTAGATGCCCGGGTAGCATCCCTTCAGGAGCAGATCTTCGGCAGGTTTCAAGTCCCTTATACCTCGGTAACCGTCGAAAAATACCGTAGTTCACGATCTCAGCCTTTTGCCGGGACAAGGGTGTGTCTTGCAGACCATGGAAGTCAATAAAAAATTCAGTCAATGGTCATTCAAAATATCCCCGAAGCTTTGCCGTTTCTCTATCAGCTACTTGCAAGATCCAGGCGATCTTTGCTGCTCAAACCGATCTGAAAATCTTGACCCACTACGACGCATTAGGACTCACCCAGGACGCTACGCCTGATGAACTACGACGGGCTTATCGCAGGCTCGTCAAGATCTACCACCCAGATGTAAATCCGAGCCCCGAAGCACGAATCAAGATCCGACAGCTCACAGAGGCCTACGATGTGTTATCGGACAGCTACACGCGCAACCTATATGACCTGGAACTCACGGATCCGCAGGCCTACTACACCTATACCCATCCGGCCACAGAAGAGGAATCAGAGGAGATCAGAGCCTGGAGGGCCTTTCGCCAACAAAAGGCCCGAGAAGAACGTGAGCGGATCGACAACCTAATCTTCATCAAGATCAAGTTTTACAAGTTTCAGCGCTGGTACAGCAAAGCCTTCCTGCTGCTCGCTTTGGTATTCACGGTCGACTATTTCTATTGGCCCAGTTATGAACTGGCCGAGGTGTTGAGCATAGAACCTACAGGGCGTGATACCCGCATCCGCACGTCGCTGCTTTCCTTTGAGACGAGCGGCGATCTCCTTAGGGCCCATCGAAACCAGCCGTTGGACCATGTGATGATCTACTATTCATCCATCTTCAATTTGCCGGTGCAGGTAGGCTTCAAAGCGCAGGGGAGTCAGTACTTATTGAAGATTTACAGCACGCTGCACACCTTCAACAATGTCTTTTCCTACATCATTATCGCCATATCGCTGATCGTCATCAGGAAAAAGCAGTATGAAGACTGGGCGTTGACCCTGGCGATCATCCCCTTCTTCTTGAGTGGCTTCCTGCTGTTATTTGTGGCTTCTGCCTAGTCAGGGGGTATTAGCCAAGTATTTTGGCCATGGTCTCACCAATATCGGCAGGCGACTTGACAACCTCCAGGCCACACTCACTCATGATGCGCATTTTGGCCTCTGCCGTATCATCCTTTCCGCCGATGATGGCGCCCGCGTGACCCATCCTTCTTCCCGGAGGAGCGGTTTGACCGGCGATAAATCCGACGACTGGCTTCTTATTGCCATTTTCCTGAATCCATTTTGCCGCGTCGGCTTCATACTGACCACCGATTTCACCAATCATGACGATCCCATCCGTCTCTGGATCTTCCATCAACAATTGCACGGCTTCTTTGGTCGAAGTCCCGATGATGGGATCTCCTCCGATACCTATGGCAGTGGATATACCCATTCCTGCCTTTACGACCTGATCTGCCGCTTCGTACGTCAACGTCCCCGACTTAGAGACAATCCCCACATTGCCTTTTTTAAACACAAACCCCGGCATGATACCTACCTTGGCTTCTTCAGGGCTGATCACCCCAGGGCAGTTAGGACCGACAAGGATGGCACCTCTCGATTTTGCATAGGGTTTGGCGTGCAACATGTCCTTGACAGGGATTCCTTCCGTAATAGTAATGATCACTTTGATACCGGCATCTGCCGCCTCCATGATGGCATCCGATGCGAAAGCAGGCGGAACAAAGATGATCGAAACATCGGCCCCTGTAGCACTCACCGCTTCGCCCACCGTATTGAAGACGGGTTTGTCCAGATGCGTCTGCCCCCCTTTACCTGGCGTCACTCCGCCCACGACATTGGTTCCGTATTCGATCATCTGAGACGCGTGAAAAGTGCCTTCGGAGCCTGTGAAGCCCTGTACAATGACCTTCGAATCCTTCTTTACTAAAACACTCATGGGTTATCGTTTGGTGAATGAGCTGCAAAAATAGACGATTAAAGTACCGTTGCAACCTTTCATTTTTAAAAATGGCTGACCGGGTAGACATTAGGTATACATCCCGCATTTGGCAGGATTTTAAAGTACCAACAAGCTCCATTTGCCGTATTCCTGTCAGAACCGAAAAACAAAGTCGAATATGGAACGGCAAGTGAAGATGACCAAGGTGATGGTCAGAACCGGTGACCAGTTCGATGTCGCCGCTACTTATTTTAGGAGCCTAATACCGTCCGAGGAGCTGGTGATCATCGCGCCAGCTACCGCAGCCACCCAGCTGTATTACAAGAGCTACGCCCGATTCGTGGCCAAAGAGAAAGGGATGAATGTCCTGACCTTCGACTATCGGGGAATTGGAGAATCACTAGCTGGCGATATCCGAGATGTCGATGCCCAGATGAGCGATTGGGGTTTCCAGGACCTCAAAGCCGTGATCGATTGGGCAGATGATCGAGGTTATGTCATCTATTTACTAGGACACAGCATCGCCGGACAGCTGTTCCCCTTCATCGGAGACACTTCGAAGGTCTGCGCTTCCTATTTCGTGGGATCGCAGACGGCCTCCAGTCACTTCTGGGAAGGCACCTCAAGGGTACAGGTAGTGATATTTTGGCGCTTTTTGATCCCCCTCCTTGTGCGGATCTACGGTTATCTACCCGGGTGGAGTCTCGGGGCGCAAACACCCTTGCCCAAAGGTGTTGCCCAAGAATGGAGGAAGTGGGGATTGCACAAAGACGGCGCCATTCAGGGGATGGCTGAGCTTCAGCAAATGTACAGTGCAGTACAGGGACACATCCACTTCCTCAATATCACTGACGACCATTTCCTTGCTCCAAAACCTGCCACAGAGCAACTCAAGTGGCGCTACTTCTCGGCAAAAACCTCCATGGAAAGTATCTCTCCCGAGGAGCTGGGCGTGAAGGAAATTGGACACTTTGGGTTTTTCAGGACGGCCTTCCGGGACCAGTTGTGGCACAAGCCCATCGACTACTTTACGCACCTCACCTGCAGATGATAGAGACCTTAATCTCGAGGATTATTCATAAGTTAGATTGATTTCTGGAGAGACTCGTTGGCATTGCCGACGAGTTTCTTTTTTTTGTTGTGCCCACATTCCACCCCGCCATGGCCACCTACACAGGCCACCCACACGCTGTCGCTGAAGCTTCAGCGTAGGCGCCCGTCAAAGCCGGCCTGCGCTCCAGCCACTTCGGTCTTTGACCGGCTCCCTCACCCTCCCATTCAATATGAAAAATACCGGTCTAAGCCTGGCTTTTCGGAAGCGGGTAGGGTAAAAATTAACTTACGTGTAGTTAGATCTGAGTGGCGCATCTAGCTCTTTTCATGCGGTGCTCCAGAGACAAAAAAGACCAGTTAATCATTTACTAACTATTAAAGAAATGAAACGAAGACTTACCGCCAAATTCCTGATGCTAGCATCTATGTTGGCAGCACTCCTTTTGATCAACGCTTGTAGCGATTCTCAGGACATAGAGGAGCCAACGGAGAACATCATTCCGGAGCGATTCGGCCTCGACGTTCCTTCCTCATTGAAAAGCGGCAGCTCGCAGGGACGTATCAGCAGCACATTCGAGACCAGTGGCGTCAGTGAAGACAACATCGACGGTAAGGGAGTCTATGAGCTACTTCGATACTTTATCTTCCTCGGTGAGGCCTCTAGCAAAATCGTTCAAGGAATTATTTTCCACATCGCCACGCTACAGATCTATGAAGTAACTTCCCTGAGCTACATCAGCGACGATGATGATAGGGAAAAGAACCTGGATGTATTCGAAGGAGGATCCTATGACGGGCAATCTTATGAGTACAGTCTGCTCCTCACGGATATCGGCTCCCAGGACAACGATGATGGCGGGATTGCTTTGAGGGTGTACTGGAATCGAAGCCCCATCAAAGGCGTCGCAGTGATGGTACCGTACAACCTGGACAGGGAAGAGACACCAGAGGACAATGGCACAGTCTACCGCATCGACTACGACGAAACGGGCTCCTCAGCCTATGAAGCGACGATGACCGTCGCCATCAGCAGTTTGCCACTCGAAGATCCTGAAGAGGATCCCTTCTCCGTAAACCACCTAAAAATGTTTGTGGGCCGCAGTGGGGACACGCTGGACATCTATGGCAACTCGAATCATCCAAATGCCACCTTGTTCAATAACGACGAAGCGGGTATCAATTGGGCTTTTACGGCTTCTGGCATACACGACGGCGAGGTCGGAGTCGCCGAAGTAGGTCTACCTCCCAATACGCTGAATAGCACTTCTCGTGAGGACATCCTTGTAGAATATGGTGTCCGAAGTGTATTGACGAACGTATTTGTCGATGCATTGAATCAAGAATTTCCCAATGTAGAAACGGACGTTTTCGAGCAATTACTTGATAGTCTATTGGTG
>JBCCXG010000286.1:0-7517 GCA_039191945.1 Bacteroidota bacterium | reverse complement strand
TCTGGACTTGAAGAGGCAATCAAGGACATTAAATCTCTCCGGGAAGATTTTTGGGACAACGTACGCGTACCCGGCGTCGCCAGCTATGTCAACTCTGAGCTGGAGAAGGCAGGAAGGGTCGCAGACTATCTGGAGCTTGGTGAGCTCATGTGCTGGGATGCGTTGACGCGCGATGAATCATGTGGAGCGCATTTCCGCGAGGAGTACCAGACAGCTGAGGGAGAGGCACTACGGGATGATGAGCAGTACAGCTTCATTTCCTGCTGGGAGCATGCGGAGGGTGCAGCCCCGATTCTCCACAAAGAGCCGTTGCATTTCGAAGAAGTGAAATTGATATCAAGGGATTACAAATAGGGAAGGGATGAAGCTGACATTGAAGATTTGGAGGCAGGCCAACGCGGAGGCCGACGGAAAGATTGTTGATTACGAGGTCGACGGCGTGGAGGAGGATATGTCTTTCCTCGAGATGTTGGACTATTTAAATGAAAAGCTCATCGTCAATGGAGATGATCCAGTGGAGTTTGATCACGATTGCCGGGAGGGGATCTGCGGGATGTGTGGTTTATTTATTAATGGTCAGGCACACGGCCCCCTGGCGGGGACAAGCACCTGCCAATTGCATATGAGAAGTTTCCGTGACGGCGATACCGTGTATATAGAACCTTTTCGGGGGGGTGCATTTTCGGTGATCAAAGATTTGAGAATCGATCGAAGCGCTTTTGATCGGATTATCCAATCAGGAGGTTATGTGTCGACTTCTGTGGGAGAGGCGCCTGACGCGAATACTACACCTATCACCCATGACATAGCGGAGTCTGCATTTGATTCCGCGGCCTGCATCGGCTGTGGGGCTTGCGTAGCCACTTGCAAAAACGGTAGTGCTGCGCTTTTTACCTCGGCCAAAGTGGCGCATCTCGCTAAGCTACCACAGGGTCAGGTCGAGGCGAAGGATCGGGTCGTCAAGATGGTCAATCAAATGGATGCTGAAGGCTTTGGACATTGTACGAACACCAACGCTTGTCAGGTCAAGTGTCCACAAGAGATATCGGTCGATAACATTGTAAGAATGAACTGGGAGTACAATCGCTCTCTGATCTTCAAAGACTAAAGGAAAAGGGGAATGCTGCGCAATGGTACGCGGCGTTTGATCCCCCGAGAAATCAATCCGAAGTAGCGAGCGCACAGCAACACATGGCTAGAATCTGGAAGAGATGCAGAACAAGGATTTCGCTCAGAATAGGAGAGCTCGGGTTTGCTCCACTCCTTCCCATACGGGTATTCACCATCTGGGTCATCTTTGCCGGGTGTCCTTTGTCGGCGATCGGTCAGCTCGATCGAGACCATCTGGATGTGCTGATTGAGAAAACACAGGAGGTATATTACGCCCGCCCTGATAGTGCACTTTCCATGGCTAGAGATGCTTTAGCCATAGCATCCAGTATTGGTTATGAAGAAGGGAAGCTCCTGGCCCTTCGATGGATTGGGAATTCGCACTATTTGATGGGTCGACTGGATAGTGCATCTGTGTATATGCTAGACTTATTGGATCGGGCTTACGATCAGGGAAATTTGGGTGTTCAGGCTGACGTGATGATCGATATCGGTCAAACCTATGACAAGATTGGTATGCATAGCCTCGCCTACGACTACTTTTTACAAGCACATAAGATTCGTATCGGTATGCAAAACGGAGAGCGAATGACTGTGACGGCAATTAATCTTGCCTATCACCATTTCATCCGGGGCAAGATGGATTCGGCCCTGCACTACTATGAACTCACCCAGCGTATCTTTGATACGATACCAACGACCCATACAACACCCTTTCTCTACAGCGAGCTGGCGGCAGTTTATTTGAAGCAGGGACGCTTTGAGGAAGCGAGAGTGAACATCGACAGCGCACTTAGGATCAATGAGGCGCAGGAGAACTACTGGGATCTGGCGACCACCTACGTGACACTTGCCCAGTTGGAGTTGGCGGAGGGCAACGCGGCTGCGGCCGAAGAGGCTGTGTCGGCAGCCATTGACATTTCCGTTGAGAGCAAGGTGTCGCTTGACTACGATGCCATTTATCAAATGATTGCTCAAGTCAAGATGAGTCAGGGTCGCTACCGAGAGGCCTTGGACTACCTCACGATGAGTTATCAGTACGCCGACAGTCTCGACCTGGCGCTCCGTGATCAGAAAATTCTGGCTTTGGACTACTACAAACGCGAGAAGGAGAATCAGATTGCCACGCTCAAATTGATGAATGAGAACGACCGAAAGGACAGTCAGATCACTAAGCAGCAGTATTTACTTGCGAGTTTTGGGGTTTTTCTTTTGCTAACCTTTGCTGCTGCGGCACTGCTCTATCGACAAAATGGCCGCTTGAGACTCGCCCAGGGGAAAATTGAAAACCAAAACCAAGACCTGAAAGTACTCAACTCGACCAAGGGCAAGCTGTTTTCCATCATCACGCACGATATACGAAATCCGCTGGCGCACCTCAATAGCATGCTGAAGATGGTTCGAAATGGCGAAATCACACGAGAAGAGTTCACCGAATTTACTGGGCTCTTAGTGGATCACACCAATCGATTGACGACACTGTCCGAGACCCTGATCGATTGGTCGAAGAGTCAGGAGTTGGGTTTGAGTGCTGAAAAGCAGTCAGTGGACATCAGTCGATTGATTGCGGGTTCGGTCCGTGACCTTTCTCAGATAGCAAAGGACAAGGGCATCAACCTGGAGTATAGCAATGGTCAACCAGTGGAGGTCAATGTGGACCCAACGATGATGACACTGGCGCTCAACAACTTGCTGACGAACGCGATTAAGTTTACCCCGTCGAAGGGTAACGTTACCGTGCATACGGTCTTGCAAGGTAAATACGTCAAGATCCTGATCGAGGATAGCGGTATTGGTATCGACCCCGATCTGATCCGAGATTTACGTCAAGGGGATGTCCGGACCCAACGTGGGACGGACAATGAGCGGGGTTCGGGTATCGGTTTGATGCTGACTTTTGATCTAATCGTCCTAAATGGAGGTGAGTTGGAAGCGGTGAAAAATCAGGGCCGAGGAAGCACTTTTACCATCACTTTGCCGTTGAGGTAACGACTCAACAAAAATCTTTACTTTAGCGCCGCTAAAAATTCAAACCATGAGAAGAGCCAGCTTCATCGCCACAGTTCTGGTGGCGATCATGTCATACAGCGAAAAGTCCTTTGGTCAGGCCAATTGGGAACTAGGATTGCGAATATCGGACAATGTCTCAGCGGAGGCCACCATACCCATAGCGGCCGCACCACGTTGGCATCCTGCAGTCTATTTCGATCGTTTTGGGCTAGCGAGTTATTTTGATTGGATGTTTGCCATTTCCGGTGGACCCAGAGGCCTGAAGTTCTACCCTGGAGTGGGCCCCGAGATCTACTTTGGTGATGACGTCGACTTTGATATTGCAGGGAACTTTGGTGCAGAATACAGCTTCGACTTTCCCCTGACCGTTGCGCTCGACTGGCGACCATCCTTTCGGGCGACGGAGGGGTTCGATTTTCAGGCGGGTAACCTTGGCGTCAGTGCTCGGTTCCGCTTTGGAGAAGGTGTCCGGTTTCGGCGAGTGAACTAATGCATATTCGCTCGATATTGAGCTTACTTCGATTCCATTTCTAAAAAGCCAAGGACGTAGGTCAGCGGCGCGTTCCAGTTGAGGCAGATCTCGTTACTTGCGTAGCTGGGCTGTTGATCGACCCAGCTGGTCATGGGATACGTCACTTCCGGATAGTCCACCTCATCTTTGTCCTGTTGGTAGTTGTTCGGCCCTCCAGATAGTAATCCTGGGACCGGCTCTGCTATTCCATCGGCCGCGCTCTGCCGATGGTGGATAAACTGAGGGGTCCGATCGCCAAAGCCCGTTAGGAAGCTAAAACCCACAGCATTACATCCAAAGATGTAGTTGACGCAGTCTTGGACAAATCCTAGGAAAGCAGGTTGGCGGTCTATTCTGTATGCTTGAGCGACGATGTAGGCAGCATTCATCACATCACTATTGGATCCCCAGTGGAAGTCACTCAAGGGCTGGAAATAGGCATTACCCGAGGCTTTAGCTACGAGTTGCCGGGCTGACGATAGCAATTGGTTCCTTAGCTTGGTTGCGAGCGCTTCGCTGAGCTGATCTCGATGGTCCAGCAGGGCAAAGAGTCCAAGATAGTGTAAGTGGTTAGCCCAGCTTCCTCCGGGTGCAAAGGCAAAGTCCACCTCAATGCTTGTCAAGTGATTGAGGTAAGCGGATTCCCTTGTCGAAATGAATAGTTCCGCGGCGGCCCAATAGAATTCTTGGGAAAAGTTGTTGTCGCCATATTGCCCGGTGATCACCCCCTCAGGGTTGGTGAATGGCACATTCGGGTTTTCGAGAGCCCAATTCCAAGCCCTTCGAGCGGCACTCAAACACTGGTCCGCGTACGCTGCATCCACGGAAGCTACGATTCTTGCAAACTTGGCAGCGGCACCGGCGAAGTCCAAGGTGGCCGCGGTTCCCTTCGCGAAAATATATCGTTGCTTCGCAGCCGCATGGGGCATGATCATACCTTCAAATACCTCGGAGGTCATTTTGTGAAACAAACCCCCATCTTCGTCTTGCATGGTCAATAGCCAATCCATTTCGTATTTGAGTTCGTCCATGAGGTCGCTCCTCCCATTTCCACTTTCTGGAATATTCAGATCGCCATCTGCAACGAGGTCCGAATAGTGCTCGAGGAGGGTAGCCATTTGAGCCAGTGGATAGGCCCCATTGATGACATACTTCCCAAAGTCGCCCGCATCGTACCAGCCACCAGGCGCATTGATCGTTCCCTCACGATTTACAGAAGGGTGAAAAGGCACCTCCAAGTCCGGATGACCCAAGGGCCGGGCATAGACCCCGGCGTATTCCTCCTCTAGGGGCTGACCTATCCTCTGATAGTACAACCCTTTGATGGAACCTAAGAAGGGTGCTTGCAAGACCTTTGCCCCAATGGAAAACGGATGCGAGGAACCCACTCCCGGGACGACGATATGGTACGTTCCGGTGGTTTGCACCGTCGAAAAGTCGCCCACACGGACCGCTTCTCCGGACAGCGCCCAATCGGTGGCTCCAGACAGCTGCCCTTCGAAGACCACATTCCCGCTTTGAGCGTTGACTACGCTGAATTCCTTTGACTCGGTAGTAGCTGTCAGCACAAAGCGCTTGTTGGACATGGGATAGTAGCCGATTTGATTCAATCGAATGTATTCCTGGCTTGATTCGATGTCGGTGTCCTTTTCAGTTTGACAACTTATGACCAGGAGCAGCAAAGGCAGCAGTTTGAGGTTTCGGGACATGAGTGTTGCTTAGAAAGAGGGGAAATTAGCAAAAGCGAAAAGAGATGGCAACAGAGTCCATCTTGCATCGAATCACAGCTAGTAACCGAACCCCGCCAGCCAGAAAATCAGGATCAAGGTCTCCGCGGATTGCCCCAATTCCTGGCGAAAGGCCTTCAAAGCCTTGGAGATATGCCCTTCCACCGTTTTTACGGAGATACCAAGTTCCCCTGCAATCTCAGCGTTGGAGTATCCCTTGAATCGGCTCATCTGAAAAACCAGCTTACGCACTTCGGGGAGCGTGTTGAAAGTCCTTTCGATCTCTTGCTTCAAATCGTTGAAGTAGACCATCTCCTCCGTGTCGTTGGTGGCGGTCAGGAAGTGGTATTGATAGTCTTTAGCCGCTTTGTCTTTGATGAGTTTTCGATACCTGTCGACAATGACATTTTTCGCAATGGCAAATAGATAGGCTTGGATCTTCTGGTTTTTCCCGACGCTGTCTCCATTCATCCAAAATCGGCAAAAAACCTCTTGCACGATCTCGGCGGCATCGTCTTTGAGGTGACCATTTTTTATACAATAGCCAAGCAAAATTCGATGGAAATGGTCATAGAGAAAGCGGAATGCCTTTTCGGCACATAATTCTCGCAGTTCCCAATACCTATCCTCCTCGAATTTCATCTCATTGGTTCAAAGGATTTCACATAAGACTAATATATAGGAAATACCAGAATGAAGAGATGCGGGCGTTTGCGAAATTTTCATTTTTATGAAATCGTTTGCATTCGATTGGCAATAGAAGCAGCAGATGACTTCATGTTTTGAAAAAAAAACGAACGGAGAAGGGGGTAGCGCGAAGTTTTGCGTCTTACTATCAAATGAAAAGCTCCAAAACCGAACTGCTCAGAAGGTTTCTCGCAGGCCAGTGTACACACGACGAAGTGCACGAGCTGATGACTTGGATGAATGGCAAGGAGTTCAATCGCGAATTTGGGGCGCACATAGAAAAAGAGCTCACGGCGTTTTCGCAAGAAGGCGAGCAGCCGCAGGTCCCTGCCGATGACTCAATTTACGAAACCATCTGGAAGGAAATTAGGGCCTCCGAAGAGAAGGGGCCGCACCGCTTAGAGTTGTCCATTGCTGACCCTCCAACCGTCTCCCGCAAGCCCGCTGTTTCAATGCGAATGATCATGGCGGTTGCCGCCACAGTAGCCTTGGTTGTCGTCGCCTTTTGGTTTGGCCGCACTTATGAGCACGAGAACCAAGTGGCGGAAGAGTTGCGGCCCGCTGCCACGGTCAAGGCGGCGAGAAAAGGTCAAAAGCTCACCGTCATGCTGAACGACAGCTCCATCATCAAGCTCAACGCGGGGAGCACTCTCACCTACTTCAAAGAAACCTTCAATCAACGCAGGGAAGTGTGGCTGTCGGGAGAGGCTTATTTCGATGTAGTGAGCGATCCAGCGCGTCCCTTTACCGTTGTCACTCCGCGAGAAATGATTGTGAAGGTGTTGGGTACCTCATTTTGCGTAGATACCCACGGTTTCGAGGGAGTGGGCGCGGTTGCCGTTCGCTCAGGCAAAGTGGAGGTCTCACAGCACGGGGTGGAAGACAAGCTGCTATTGAACCGAGGGGAACGCACACTCCTTCGATCGGATGGTTCACTGCGCAAGGCGCGCATTGCCCAGGAGGACTTGATTTTTGGCTGGGTGGACAACCGATTGGTTTTCCACGAAAACGGGATTGCGGAAATAATCGAGAAAATTGACGCCTGGTATGGCCGCGAAATCGAGCTGGGCGATGACCTTTCTGTCAACGATACCTTCACTGGGGCCTTTGACAATCCGACTTTGGACGAGGTCTTAGAAAGCGTTTGTCACGCCTTTAAACTCATTTATACCTATGAAAATGAAAGAATAGTAATACGACGATAAAAAAAGCAAAAGGGCTGTTGTGACTTGGGGAAGCTACCCAGCCCTTTTGTGATACACAGTTTCAGTTAATATTTAAACCCAAACCGCATGAATGCAAAATTACAAAAATTAGTAGTTCGCATGTCTAAGCTGGGCTTTGTGGTATTCTTGATCAGTGAATCCATCCTGATGGGCTTCGCTGCGGTTTTGCACATTGGTCGGAGGGATTTGCCGATCGGACTGTTGCCCCCAAAAATGCAAGGATAGCTGATTCCGGTTATTTATTTT
>JBCCXG010000285.1:0-7521 GCA_039191945.1 Bacteroidota bacterium | reverse complement strand
CCAGAGCACGACAAAGAGTACTTCAAGGTACCGAAAGTGCTAGACACCTAAGACCTCCATGCTCCCAGTAGCTCCCGCTCGGACCTCCAAGCTTTGGCTGACCATCCTTACCGCCATGGTTGCTGTTTACGCGTACTTCTACTTTACGCGATACGATCACTTCCTGGACTGGCGGATCGAATCCTCCACAGATCGCAGTGAATTCTCCATCAATGAATTCTCTCTTGGGGCTTTCCGATTCGAATTGCCGGGATACAAGTATACCATCAGCGAGGAGTTTCTGGGGTCCGCGGTGAATGATACCAGCCACTTGACGACACCCCTCTTGCTATTGGTGGGGGTGGGACTTTCCTATCTACTGGCTGTTTTTACTTTTTTTCGCCGAACGACCTTCATCGTGCTCTTTGGGCTGGTGGCACTGTTTTTCATGAGCCTTCAGCTTGACTCCTACGCAATCTTTGGAATGGAGCCGCCATCACGTGTCGGCTCTGGGATCATCATATTTCTGTACCTAGGACTTGGTTACATCTTTCATGCGGTGCGCAACAAAACGCCACTACTCATCCGATTCCTCTCCTTTGCTATCCTATCGGCCCTTCTCGTCTGGTATCTCTCTTCGCTGATACCGCAACTGCCAAGCTACATCATTGCTACAGGAACCTATGGCTTCACCGTCATCGCGATTCTGTTCATCATATTGGTCGCGGAGGAGATCATCTACGCCATCTTATTTGTGATCACCCAATCACGCGGGGGTAATAGTGAGAAGCACTTCGTCGCTGCTTCTTTAGTATATCTGCTATTTCTCACGCTATACTACCTCAAGAAAGCGGGAATATATCCCAACCTACCTGCCGTGATGGATCCGTTTCTGTTATTGGTGGTTTCTTGTCTCGTCGCGATCTGGAGTCTCCGCCACAAGCAGGAGTTTTTTAGCGCCAACGTGGGTGTGGACATTGACCTGCGGCATTTACTTGTAGGTAGTGGCCTGGTCGCCTTCAGCTACTTGTCCATGGGCTTTGCCGTTGGCAACGATCCCTCATATGAAACTTTTCACTACCTGATTACCTACATCCACCTCGGCTTTGGTGCAGCCTTTTTTCTGTACATCGTACTCAACTTCATTGATGCCTTGATTGCCGGCCACAACGTTTACAAAATTGCCTACAAGGAAAGGAACTTCCCCTACCTCACGTGCCGACTTGTGGGGCTCATTGCCGTCGCTGCCTTCTTTTTTCAAGCCAACCGAGAACCATTCGAACTAGCACAAGCCGCCAAATACAACGCTTTGGGGGAGCATGCCATCAAAAACAATGAGGGGCCTCTAGCAGAACAATATTTTGTGCAAGGCGCTATTTCTGGATACAACAATCATCTTTCAAACTATCAATTGGCCGTCGCCGCCCAGTACCGAGACCGACAGTCAGAAGCTGCTCTCAGGTACCGCAACGCTACTAAGAGATACCCCACACCGCAGGCTTTCGCGAATACAGCCAAATCAGAGGCCAACGCAGGATCAGCTCAGGTGCTTCTTGAGCAAGGTGTTAATACATTTCCCAGGTCTGGTCAACTGGGGAACAATCTGGCGGTATCCTATGCCAACAATGGGCGGCTGCAAGAAGCGGTGCAGCTGCTGGAACAATCAAAGGCTACCGGAGAGTGGAATGATGCGACAGAAGTCAATCGCTGGAAGGTCGAGGCACAAATGGGCCAACAAGCTTCTCAAGTAGCCGGTGCTTTCCGGGATGGCAATAACGCGCGCAAGACCAACATACTCTCCCATCTAATAGAAACAAAGGCAACGGAAACGCCGGCTTTGGATACAGCAGCGTTCGGAGGGCCACTGAATTTGCACGATCTTACCTTGATCAACAATGCAGCGTATACCGGCGCACCCATCACGAGCACGGTCATCCAGCACGCGATCCAGTTCACCTACAACCCACAATTGCAAACTGATCTCAGGATAGCTGCGGCGCTGAATAGGTACCTCGCAGGAGACATCAATAGCGCCGTTCAAGCCTTGGATGGTTTGCTTTTGAACGCGAACCCCTTTGACAAGGGTAACATGGCCTATATCCTTGGGCTTATCACGCTAGAACAAGGAGCGTACAGTACAGCAAGCCAATATCTGTCAACAGCCTACAACAACCAAAACCACGATGCAGGCTTTGCGCTTGCCGTCACCCTCATGGAAATTGGCGATATGCGCCAGGCCCGTAAGCAGTGGCAGGATCTAATTGTACTGAACCCTCAGTTTCAAGCTGCCTACGACCAAGTTGCATCCGTGTTTTCCAATGAGCCTTTACCGGTGCTAAGAGCATATTACGAATGGTCTGAACAGGCTCCGGAGCAACTGCTAGCTGGCCTGGTGACGGCCCAAGCCAGTCCGGCCTTCGTTCAATCCATATGGACGAGAATAAAACGAGATGCAATAGCGAATTGGGATGCTACAACCTATCGGCGCTACTGGTCAGCCTTCCGCCCCCACTTAGACTCGATGTCTAGCAGGCGGGCTCGATTTGACCTGGAGGTACTCCAAGGTCGTGTGCCGACGGCCATTCCCATTATGGCCAATGCTTTTGACGAGGTCCTAACGACTGCCCAGATCCTTTCCATGATCGAACAGGGACAAGAAATTGAAGGATTTAACCACCTGGCAGCGGCTTCGGAGCTATTCCCCTCTTCCACTAACTACCTGATGAGGTATGCTCTTATGGCCTACCAACTCGGTCTGCGGGATTATGCTGAGGATAGCAGAGAGCAGCTCAGAATGCTTTTGGATCAAGAAGCATTCGCTCGATTCGACGAAGAGTGGCAATTGCAAGTGAAAGCCTCGGCAGACTCGTCGTTCTGAACACGCTCAATTTCTAGTGTTTCAAAGCGTCAATAATGAACCGTCTACTGGGCAAAGTCTAAGAAAGCGCATTTTGCCACCACGGTGGATTTAACCCTTCTGACGATTGCGTAGTGTAGTGGGCAATTGATCATGTCCAAATACACTCTTGATGCAACCTATCATCCATGCCGGGCGCACAACAAAAAAGCCACTCCCATTTGGAAGTGGCTCGTTTGTAAATTTGAAATGCTTTTAGTTATTCAGCTTGAAGATGATTGGCATCATCATTCGCACCTTCACAGGACGGCCCCGCTGTTTTCCAGGCTTGAACTTTGGAGAGGATCTTAGTACTCGCTCTGCCTCTTCATCGCAGCCAGCTCCAATACCTTTGACCGCGCGCACGTCAGTCACCGTTCCATCTTTATCCACAACGAACTGCACATATACTTTGCCTTCGATACCCATGCGTCTGGCCTGCTTGGGATACTTCATGTTTTTACTCACATATTTGTAGAAGGCTTGGATACCTCCGGGGAACTCCGGCTGATCCTCAACAATATCGAAGATCTCGTCCACTTCTTCCTCTTCGGGGGCTTCCTCAAAGACGATGTCTTCAACGACGGTCTCTTCCGTCACTTCCACATCGAGTTCCACTTCGATCTCCTCTTCAATCTCTTCCTCATCGGGGATCTCAACAATCTCAGGTAGCTGCACTTTAGGTGGAGGGGGTGGTGGCTGCTCGGTAGGAGGGATATCCATGATGTCCTCAAAATCATCTTCCACCTGACCTAGGTCGACAAGACCGGCATCGTCATACGACTTGTGCTCAAAAGCCCAAATCACAAACAGAAGCGTCACCGACAAACCAACAAATGCAAACATTCTGGAGTAATAATCCAGATTGGCATGCTTGTATTTCTTGGTTAGAGGATTTTGCCCTTCCGCAGTTTCTTTTACATTGATACTCTTAGTGGTACCATCAATAATAACACGCGAAAGCACTGCTACTAAGACGATTAGCACTAAGAAAGCAACAGGAATAAAAATCATAATGCTTAGTTAGTTTTTTCTTTTAACAACCCGAGAATATCAAAGATATCATGAAATCGACTTAATCCGTTAAGGATTTATTCCTTTTTTCCAGGTACTGGAAGAAAATGATTCCCAAAAGAATCCCAACCAAGTCTGAAAAAAAATCACTCCAATCTGCCTGACGGTAAGCCACTTGGGACTGAATTAACTCTGTAGCACCCGCTGAAAACACGCCGACAAAAGCCACAATAAAGAGGCTCCAAGAGCGGCGAACGGGGATTTCGAACTTAAATACTAACAGTGTCAACACCGTCTCAACGAAGAATAGCCCTGCGTGGATCACTTTATCCTCCTCCGGAAACAGATGATACCTGGGCCCAATCGGATTGCCCGGTGTAAGGAGGCCATAAAACATCAGCCCGGTCCAGGCAATAAGAGCGACGCTAAACCTCAACTCCCTAAGAGCGCCTGGTATTCTTCGGCCGATATCAACAAATCGCCTGGATCATCCACTTTAATCTTGATCATCCAGCCGTCACCGTACGGATCGTTGTTGACAGATTCGGGCTCTCCTTCGAGCTTATCATTGACCTCTATCACCTCCCCACCTACTGGCATAAAAAGATCGGATACGGTCTTGACCGCCTCTACTGTACCAAAAACTTCGCCCGAAGCAATGGTCTCACCTTCTGTCTCGATCTCCACGTAGACGATATCTCCCAGCTCTCCTTGTGCAAAGTCCGTGATGCCAACGATTGCTACATCACCTTCAATACGCACCCATTCGTGGTCTTTGGTGTATTTGAGATCCTGAGGTATTTCCATGGTTTGCTTTTTTTAAGAATGGCTGACAAAAATAAGCGTCCTCCGGAAAAGATGCTGTCACTCCAACTATTATTGTGCGAAGCTCAAACGGGTCTGAATTCCAAAAGAAGTGGTGGCTCTTCGGAAGGAGCCCGCCAAGGGATCGTTGACGGACCGATCAAAGTAGAACGTGAGGTCTAATTGGTTATTCAACCTGTAACTGACCGTCGGCCGCATTTGAAAGTTGAGATTGCCATTGGTAATGGTATTTTCACCATCCAAGGTCCGCTGTATCACCTTCGTATCGCGTATGCTAAAATTCATGCGCATGGTGACATCATTCTTCAAGACGATGGTCCTGCCCCGACTCTTGAACGGCAGTTTGAAGTTGTCTTTGGTAAATCCAAAATCAAAAGAAATCTCGCTTCCCTGCGTTTCATTGACCTGGGCGTTGGACAGGTTGAGTGACAAGGTTCTATCTCGTTTGTACTCAAGTCTTGTCGTTAGATTACTTCTGGTCCTGACATTGATGCCGATCAGTGGGGCAAATTGCTCTGCAATCGAAACCTGGCTAATGATATAAAAGGGTACCAGATTGCCCGAGGTCTCATCCACGACGCTGGCCAGGGGGTAATCCAAAATACTGTTTTCGAGGCCAATACCCTCTTGGTATCGAGGCTGGTTGATATAGTTGCTAACCGAGTACACCGAGCGGTAAGAGTGGGTAATGTTGATCGAAGAGAACACATCCCTGAGCCCAGGTAGATTGCCCAATCCGGCATAATCCAAACGCCAATTAGGTAGGGGAATGCGAGGGAAGGGGTTAGTGCTTGCGGTTCGCGCATCGCTTCCAGCGTAGGCGGAGAGGAACGCCGGGATCAAAATGTCCTGCGAGAGGGTGTCGTACTCACCGATGATTCCTTCGTTGGCAACTCGCTCATTGATCCTCTGACGCATAATGTCAATGTTTTCCACAAACTGCTCAAAAGCCGGAGAGACGTTCATAGGTTGGCGTTCAAAAGCGGTCCCAATCGACAAAAACGTAAGATTGTAGCTCCCCCCACGTGTGGGTGTTAATGATTGAAAAGCAAGGACGGAATCGGCCGCATTGTATCGGAAGAGCTCTTGAAAGTTTGCCGTCTGGCTCCTGGTTGCGTCTACCTTGATCTTGATGTCATTGGTCGGCTCCACGGCTGCGCTCATGGTCAGATCTACGCTACGTATCTGCTCAAACGGGGCAGTGAGTTGTGGATTCAGAGTCAACCAGCCATTGTCCGCTGCGCGCGTACGAATACCCGCATCCTGACTCCCCAAAACGAATCCCCAGCCCGGCGTACTGAAGCCACTGTCCAGACCGAACAAGAAAGGTGACGGCAAAAAGCCAGGCAGTGTGGTCCCCTCGCGAATACCGTAGGTGAGGTTCGCGGAACGTAGAGACATGAGCAATCGCAAGAGTGCATTACCAAAATTCTGTCCCCCACCAGTACTGGCTTCTGCCTCATTGGTCCGACTATTGGCGCGGCTCCTGGATGTACTGGATCTTGAGTTCCGAGGAGGCGCATTGGCTCTCTTAAGGGCTGGGATATTGTTGTAAAGTTTGACAAAGTCTAAGCGTCCCGAGAGCGTCTGGTCCCTTGAGTTGTTGATGAAATTGCCAAAAAAATTGGGGTCGTCAGGATCTGGCTCTAGATCGCCAGCCTCGTCCCGCTCCCTATTCACAAAACCGGCAGTCCAGCCGTAGGTAACAGCGTAGCGATAGTCCGCATTCATCCAGCTGGTGATGGGCAACTTGTCCAGTGGCAGTTTGTATTGTGCGCTGATTTCTTGATTGAAATTTCTCATGCGACCGAGACTCCAGATCTGATCCCAAATGAACTTCCTTTCATCCGGTGTATCAATGTCCCCGACGATCTCCGGCTCTGGCTCATCGATGACCGCATTGGCTCGCGCGCGATAGTCTACCGATAGGCCCTTGAACAGGCTCCAGCGGAAACTGTAGCTTCGGCTGAAGGTGAACAACCGCTCGATCAGCAATAAGTCGTTGGGCTCCCCGGGGCCAGGTATGGAGAGATCGTCGTCGTACAATTGCGTCCTCCTAAAACTTCGGTTGAGATCTGCCCTAAACGACAGATTACTCGGCAGCGGCGAGAAGTTAATGTCTTTGATGAGCTTTAGGAATGGACTACTAAAGGCTTGCGAATTAGCAAAAGGCTCTATCGACACGGTGGGAGGTGAATAGTTATAGGCCACGCCCCCTGAGACGGTTTTTTGCAAAAAAGACTGCTGGTTCACATTGCTAGATCGCGAATCACTGTAGGCGTAAGTGAAGGAAAAGTTCTCGATGTCGTAAATGTTGCTTCGGGCGTCTGGATTGACCTTCTCCTTCCTGACATTGGTAAAGTTCAGACTGCGATTGGTTCTCCGGTCTTCTACGATCCGCCGATAATCATCTCGCTCCTGTTCGGTGGCAAAGCTGTTGAGTGCCGCGTCCAGAGGTGTATCAGGATCCAGCGGGTCGTACTGTGGGGTCGACCGACTCTGCTGATAGCTGGCAAACATGGGTACTTTCAGGCCTGTCTTCTCTGGAAGTAGAAATTTGTCCACGTTGATCGAAGCAGAAAGATCGTACTCAAAGGTGGCGAATCGTGTCCGCTGAGAGATCTTATCCTGGATACTACCAAAGCCAAAGGACGTGTAGCGGGTCGATGCCGAGAACGTCCCAAGGTCTGCCAACTGCATACTCATCCTCGCATTGGCCGCCCAGCCTTTCTGGGAATCAAAATCGGTAACCCGTAGCTCATTGGCCCATAGACACATGGACTTACTCTCCCTGTCATCGCTGCCTG
>JBCCXG010000284.1:0-7547 GCA_039191945.1 Bacteroidota bacterium | reverse complement strand
TTGAAATTTGGCAGTATACGTCTCGCACACCGGTAGCCCCAGAAGAAGAGATCATACTGGGAGATCTGGGTTTGTACTCCGCGAAGATCAAATGCAGAGACGCTGCAGCGGCCTATGCAGCCTTGGAATCCGCGGGTGCGGAAGTGCTCTCTGAACCTGATAAAGACCCACGGGGAGGCATGCATTTTTTCGTCAAAGACCCCTACGGAAATGTCTTCGATATCGTCGAAAGTACCAGCTGGTTCAAGGATCAGGGCAAACCCACTGGAGGCGCCTACGGTGCGATCATTGGAGTTTCGGATTTAGAGAGAAGCAAAAAGTTTTACAGCGAGATACTGGGCTACGACGAAGTGTTGGCGGAGGAGGATGGGGTCTTTGATGACCTTGCTGCCTTGCCCGGAGGCTCATCTTCGATCAAACGTGCGATCTTGACCCACAAGGCGCCTCGAACTGCTCGATTCAGTAAATTGTTTGGAAGCTCCGAAATCGAATTGGTTCAGGTCCAGGACCGAACACCAAAGAAAATCTTTGAAGGAAGGTTCTGGGGTGATCTAGGCTTCATCCACCTATGTTTTGACATCGTTGGGATGGATGCCCTCAGGGCGCAATGCGAGGAGGCCGGTCATCCTTTTACCGTCGATAGCTTTGCCAACTTGGATGCTTCCTTTGATATGGGGGAGGCCGCCGGACACTTTTCCTATATCGAAGACCCGGACGGGACCCTTATAGAATTTGTTGAGACCCATAAAATTCCGATCATGAAGAAAATAGGTTGGTACCTGGACCTGCGAAAGAAGGATCCACGCAAGCCCATTCCCAACTATATACTTCATGCGATGGGCCTCAATAGGGTGAAGGATTAACCCACCGAGGCTGCGGCCAATTCTCTCCTGTTTTCCAGCGCGCGGGTCACGTAGGCCACCGTCTCATCGTGGGCAATGATCTTGTAGTGACCCAACCCTTTGGTGTGTACAAAATTTGCGTGAGGAAAAGTGCGTAACATGTCGGCCGAACGCTCGAAAGGTACAATGTTGTCCTTTTCATCATACAGGAGGTGTAGCTCTGTTTGATCGAAGTGATCCGTTTTGTTCCTTAGGTCGAAATAATCGATCGATTCGTGGTAGTGTTTTTCTACCAATTCGCACATGCCTCGATACACCTTTTGGTTGAAACCGAGGTCTTCGATGGTATCCGAAAAGAAGTACCGCATGTACGGTGGAGCGGCGAAGAGAAATAATTGCCTAGGAAGCAACTCTTTGGACATCTCGCTAAGTGTCATTCCCGCAGCCAATCCCCCAATGGAGTATCCAATGACTGCATCGAAGGGGCCATGTAGCGTGTAGTAGGCTTTCAGTACATCGCGCATTTCTGGCAATGCGGTATGAGTCCCCGTGGATTGGCCATGCGCCTTCCAGTCAACGCCTTCAACTACATAGCCATAGTCCACCAGGCGATCAATTAACATCCTGAAATCGGCGATTTTTGAATTCCATCCGTGAGCCAACAAAACCCTAGGGCCGTGCTGTCCCCAGCGATAGGTCACTAGATCATGACCTTTGTAGGAGAGTGTTCCAATGCTGGCGCGGCCGATGAGTACCTCTTGAGGTTTGGTATATTGCGATCGACCCGGCCGGGTAAACTCCTTCCACACCAGTCCAGAGACTGTCTTAGGCGATACGTATTGCAACGCCAGTGCGCTTTTCTTGAGTAGGTCCGTTTTCAAATTGGATTTCGGAGCTCGCTCTCTAGGCCGGCCTGTATCCACCCGGCCGACGTCAATTAAGGTAGTGTTACTTGTTTTCATATACCGATCGGTATGTTATTGTGCAAAAAAAATCTAGATCGTTATCTCGTCAATTTCTCGGTGAAGTCGTCTTTGTAAAATTTTGAATGTTTGGTTGTCTCCTTCTACCCTGGACATCATGATGGCACCCTCAATAGCGGCATAGAACAAGACCGCGGTTTCTTCAACGTTGACATTGGGTTTGATCTGACCCTCCCTGATCCCCCGGTGAATGATCTTCTGCAAAGACTCACGCATGACGCTGATGAATCGTTCCACTTTTGCCCGCAAGTGCGGGTGATCGTCATCGGCTTCTACAGCAGTATTCAGAATGGGACATCCGCCTTCGATGGGTGGATTGAGCACATAGTCTGAATAGTAGTCCGCTATCGCACGAAGCTTGTCAGGGGCAGTACTTGCTGCTCGGATGGCTAGGCTTGCGGTATCTGTTACCTTTCGCACGGCATAGTCAAATCCTGCTTCGGCCACTTCCTCTTTGTTTATAAAGTGTCCATAGATCGCCCCTTTTGTCATGCCAGTGGCTTTGGTGATATCCGATAGCGAAGTGGCCCTGTATCCTTTGGTGTTGAACAGTGCCATCGCTCGGGTCACGATGAGGTCTCGGGTATGATCTGCAGTTCCCATGGCGCAAATATACCGATCGGTATATCAACTACAAAAAGATCTCTTGTTTTTTAGAGAGTTGCTAGTAGTGATGGGAAGGTTATGGAACGGTATTTGTCCTTTCACCCATGGAATTCAAACCTTTTCACACATGAAGGCATACTTACTTTCACTACTGGTCTTACTTGCTATTGCCACAGGGTGCAGCGACGATCCCAAGCCGGATGCGCAGGTCGTGGGCGTTTGGCAACTGACCGAAATCCTGGCCGACCCGGGCGATGGTAGCGGTACCTTTCAGCCGACCTCGATCGATAAGACGGTGACTTTTTTTGACGATGCGACCGTAGCTACCACTCAGAGCTTCTGCGCTTATGGAGCCGATGATTTTGCTAGTGGCGTTGCTCGTTATTCAGAGGCTGAGGGCACCATTGAGCCAGATTGTCCAGCGGTTCCCGGCTTACTTTTACCCTACTTCATGGCTGGTGATGAGTTGGTGATCAGTTATTTGTGTATCGAGCCTTGCGCCGAAAAGTATAGAAAGGTTCGTTTCCTTGACTAGCAGACTGCTACAGAGCAATTCCCCGAAGGAGTACGATGCTGCGAACCAACTAATAGGATGTAGATACCATTTTTTGACCTTGTGATATAACTTTCAGGCGCATCCAGACCCTCACAATGCTACGACCTACCCACTTCTTAACCTGCTTGCTAGTACTCTTACCATTTTGGCTCAAAGCCCAAACGGTTGAAGTACAAGAGTTCGTTTTTGAAGGCATTGAGTGCCCAGACTTTATTTCGTTTGACCCGGACTTCCGTGTACAGATGACCACACTTCTCAAAAGTAGATTAGCGGCAGTTGTCGGTGCCTCAGAGGTGACCTTCGGATCGACAGGCGACTTTGCCTACCGCGCGGGCGATCTAGAGAGTGACGAACCTGTGAAAAACCAATTGGATATTCCTAAAGGAGGGCCTGATCAACACTACGCTTCTATCGTATCCTATTTTAAAGGCTCTTCTTACTACGCCGATGAAGGCACTATTGGTACCTATGTCAATCTAAAAACCAGGGTGCTGGTACTGAACAGCAAAGGGAAGAGGATATACAAAGGCCTCTCATCAATACCAGCGCAGATCGATACCCAATGTAGAATGATCAGTGATAGCTGGATTGCTGCTGAAGATTTCAAGGGAATGCTTTCCAGAGGAGTGGCGGAAGCATTTGATGGGGAGCAGCCGGGAAACAAGCGCTTGGTACTCCGGTGTGGTCGGTCCATTCCGATGCACGACCGCTTAGCCAGGTTGGATTCATTCGAAGTCAGAAAGGGACAAAGACAAATCTCTGCTGTCGTATCGGACAGCATCTTTTCGACGCTGAAACTGGATCTTGGCGGGAAGGACCCAGAGTTGATAGAGTCCTTTCATGGATGGGATGTGCGTAAAAAGATGCGGCAAGATGGTCTGCTGATAGATGGAGGCGATGGACGAGAGTACCAGGTCTCGATCATCAGGCAGAAAGTAAAACGTCCTACAGCCAATGATTCCACAAAACTATTTAATACCGGACGCTCGATTGTAAGGTATTACCATGACGGTAATTTCTTCAGTGAATTCCGTCAAACACCTTCTGGCAGCATCAAGGGCCTTTGGCAAGGAGAAATCGTGGTTGTTGGAGTCGATTATGATGGTTTGGTGAATTATTACATTGACAATCGATGGGCGGCATTGAGTAAGTACTTTCCAGCTGACTCGCAAGAAGGGGACAAGTTTGCCCTGGATGTCTTTTACTGCAAGCCCGATTTATCGGACTATCATAGGCGATTGCTGGTCAAAGCCATGCTCACCTTTGATCTGTCACAGGCTATAACACTGTTCACTCCTGGCGGCTAGTAGCCAAGCCGGACGTCGATCGCGTGGCCCTATTCAAAATACTTGGCCAAGTCGTTCCCACATATCTTCATGAAAAGTAATCGGAACCAAGGACTCGTCAGAGGCATCTCCAAATCGTACGACTACTAAGTCCAAGCTGGGCACTATGTCTACAAATTGTCCATTTTTACCAATGGCAGAGAACATGTCATCGGGAGCACTTGGGGTTGCCTCAATGGGGAGTGCGGTGGCGAGACCAGGCACTCTCAAGGAAGATTTACCATTGAGCCACCAGAGATAACCGTAAGAGGGGTTAAGTGATTGCGAACTATTGATCATCTCGTCGAAATAGGCCTCATCCCCAATGACGACTTGATTGTCCCATTTACCTTCATTCAACATCAGCAGCCCAAATCGCGCGGCATCGCGTGCTGTGCTCCAAAAGAGGTTGTTAGAGCCGTTTGGAATCCAGAGCCCTTCCATGCCTATTTTGTCCCCAAGACGTGTCTTAGTGAAAGTACTGTAATCGGTCCCAGCCGCCGCCACGAGTACATCTTCCAATAGTGTATAAGGCGCATTGTGGTAGTACCATTGCTGCCCGGCTTCGGCGCGGTATCGCAGGCACTCGGGTAGGGTACAATTCAGATCATCGACCTCAAACTCAAAGCCGGTAGTCATGGTCAATTGGTGGCGAATAGTGATGACCGACTCCTGTTCCTGGTCCAGATCTGTCCATCCACGCCCTAAATACAGGTGGGTGGGGTCGTCGATATTGAGTAATCCTTCTTCTTGGGCGAGACCCGTCAATACTGCTGTCAGGGACTTGCCAGCCGAGGCCCAATACCAGAGGCTCGCTTGCCCGAATGGTGCCGTTTCCGCGGCATTTTGACCCCAATAGCTTTCGGCGACTATTTTTCCCTTATAGAGCATGATGAACGCGCGCGTCCCACGGGATGCTAGAAACTGCTCCAGCTCCACAAGCTTGTCGGTGTCCCATGCCAGGTCTTGCGGATCCACCGACACCCAGTCCATTGCCGCGTTGGGTGGCCAATATAGGTCAGCGGTCACCGTTGGAGCGGAGGGAGGCATATCCACTTCCGGTGCATCTGATTCGCAAGATGAGCAGGCCAGTGACCCTACCAAGAGAAGGATACCTATGTTGATTTGCATCTTTGTGGCTTTCACCTTCGATGTTAATTTGAGTCAAAGGTTTAATAAGTCATCTGCATTTTCAGCGAAATTTCGATAAGCAGCTAGTCGAAGTTTGGATTGAATCCCCGCGGTGAAAGAAATCTTGACTTATCCAGTGGATCTCCGGGCTTTTGGTCCAGCCTGATTCAGGCAATGTATACAAATAAGGAACTAATTCGGAAATTCCTTGTACATTTGTAATGTATACAAAAGCGATACATATAATATGAAGGGGACTAATATTGGCGAGTTCGAAGAGCTAGTGCTACTGGTCGTCCTTGCAAAAGGAGAGGAGGCCTACAGTGTTGCCTTGGCCAAAGAAATTGAACACGTCTCTCAACGAAAGGTGGTGCATAGTGTCGTTCATGCAGCCTTGACGCGCTTGGAGAAGAAGGGTTTCGTCACTTCGTCAATGGGGGAGGCGACAGAAGCGCGAGGGGGACGCCGCAAAAGGATCTATACAGTCACCGCCTCGGGTATCGGCACGTTGGAGAAGATCAAAGCACAAAGGGACCAGTTGTGGCGCAACGTAAGTGCTGCCCAAATCCGCCGAGCTTATGACATCGGGTGAAAAACCATCCCCTCCACGGTTTTTTGACCGATTGTTGGAATGGTACTGCGACGAGCGCTACCTGGAGGAGATACAAGGTGCCCTCTACGAATACTTCTATGAGTCATATGAGCTCGGAAGAAGTTCCAAAGCGCGGTGGTTGTTTGCCGTGAACGTCATCGCCCATTGTAGGCCCCATCTCTGGAAAAAGTCAAAGACTAAACTCAAAATCAACAACATGCTGGTCAATCATCTCAAAATCTCATTACGCAACCTGTGGAAGCACCGCCTTAATACTTCATTGAACTTGTTAGGGCTATCAATGGGTATCACCGTTTTTCTCTTCATCATGCTGTGGGTCCACCATGAGACGAGTTACGATGGCTATCACGAAAAAGCAGATCACATTTATCGTATTTCCAATACGTTCAGGAGTGAAAGCGAGGAGTTTTCCCAGGCGATATCCGGACCCGCCTTGGGTGCTCAGCTTCCTGAGGCCTTTTCGGCGATCAGCGCAGGCGTCAGGGTAGGTCAGTCCAGTGCACAAGTAGAGATTGATGGACAACTGTTCTTTGAGGATCGCATACTGGTTGTCGACGATACATTTTTCGAAGTATTTGATTTTGATATCGTTCAGGGCAATGCAGACAATCCTTTCGACCCTTTGAATGGGGTGGTGATTACGGAGTCACTAGCAAAGAAGTATTTTGGGGACGAAAATCCACTCGGTCAGGCGGTAGTCACGGACAATGAAGATCCACTGGTCGTCAGCGCGGTGGTGAAAGATGCGCCCCCCAATTCCCAATTGCAGTACTCGATGTTGATTTCGATGGATCTATTGAAGGACATGTATGGTATGCCCAACATGGACGATGAGTGGGGAGGGGGTTGGTTTTACACCTATTTGGTGATGCAAGACGGCGTGGCGATCGACCAATTGGAGGAAGAAATCAATGCACATATCTTGCCCAAGCTGCAATGGTTCACAGAGAGGAATATGTCCTACGAGTACTTCCTGCAACCCTTGACGTCTATCCATTTAGCGTCGGATTTACGCTATGATTTTGGCTCAAATGGGAGTACCCAAAATGTACTCATTTTCCTGATTGTCGGAATCGTCATTTTACTCCTTGCCTGTATCAATTACGTGAACCTCTCCACGGCAGCCGCCATCAATCGAGCCAAGGAAGTTGGAATCAAGCGAGTAATTGGTGCGTCGCGAAAGGTGATTTTTTTCCAACATCTGACTGAAACCACCGTTGTGCTGCTTTGCTCGGCCCTCTTGTCAGTGGTGCTGGTGATTACGCTGCTACCCTATGTGCAAGATTTTGTTGGGACGCCGTTAGCTATCCCACCCCTTGCCTGGGTTGCTGTAGGGACACTTGCGTCAGCTTTGTTGTTGGGTGTGATGACAGGTCTGCTTCCTGCTTCTATCATTTCAGCTTTTCATCCATTAAAGGTGATAAAGGGTGCAGTGAGCGGTGGGCGAAGCGGTCAGCTGGTTCGGCGATTATTGGTGATCGTCCAGTTTGC
>JBCCXG010000283.1:0-7553 GCA_039191945.1 Bacteroidota bacterium | reverse complement strand
TATTGGCCCGAATCGATGAAAAGACCATCATTCAGCATGTTTACGAAAGGGCCAGTGCTTGTCGGCAGCTAGACCGGGTGGTAGTGGCGACGGATGATCAACGCGTAGTCGACGAAGTGAAGAGCTTTGGTGGTCAGGCGTACTTGACTTCGCCATCACATCGTAACGGTACTGAGCGCTGTGCCGAACTCGCCCGTCAGCTCGACGTGACGCACTGTGTCAATATCCAGGGGGACGAGCCACTGATCGAACCCAATCAAATCGATACCGTGTGCCACTTGCTTCAACAAGGTGCCGAAATCGCTACACTGAAAAAGCAGATCTCCAGCCAGGAAGACCTGTTGGATCCCAACATTGTGAAGGTGGTCACCAATCTGAATGACGACGCCATGTACTTCAGCAGAAGTATCATTCCCTATCCGAGATTAAGTTTGGAGCATGTCCACTACCGGCACCTCGGATTGTATGGCTTTGAGGCGAATATCTTACAGCAAATCGTGGCCCTGCACCCTACACCTTTGGAACAGTCCGAGTCACTAGAGCAGCTCCGGTGGCTGCAGCATGGCTATTCGATCAGCGTGGGCGTGACGGAATTGGATTCGATTGGTGTGGATACACCGGCAGACTTGAAAAAAGTACAATCGATTGTCAATGACCGCAAAAGCACATAAAATCATTGTTTGGAGTCTCATCATCGTTGCGGTGGTCATCTTTTGGATCAGCCTCCGCACAGATGAGTATGAGTTGGAGTACACACTCGCGGCGTTGGGGGTTTGGGGCATCGCCTATTTGATCAATCGGATGGGGAGAAAATGAGGATTCGGAGGAAATCCAATGCTTGTCTGAATTGTGGATATACACTGTCCGAAGTCTACAATTATTGCCCCAACTGTGGTCAGGAGAATACCCACCACAACTTGAATTTCAGAATCCTATTTCGAGAGTTCTTCAGCAACTATTTTTCTTTTGATTCGAGGTTTGGACGCTCTTTCAAACCCTTTCTGCTTCGACCAGGCCGCCTGACAGAAGCATTCAATGAAGGTAAGCGCGTGAGGTATGCGCACCCCATGCGGCTGTACCTGGTGATCAGCTTGATTCACTTTTCTCTTTTTGCTGCTGTCGTCTCAGTGGATGAAGTGATCACCCTGGATCGTCTGGATGACGAAGAGAAAGCAGAGCTAGATAGCTTGCTAGCGATCGGACCTTCGGCTGTAGAAATTGACGAGGAGGACTGGCCCGCTAACGAATGGGAAGACGTCATTATCGAATTGATGGTCGACGAAGGTCATTCTGTGGACGAAATCCTTGATTCTCTGCACGCGGACGAAAAGTCATATTTGGACGCTTACGCGATGCGCAGATACATTCGGCTTCAAAACTCAACAGAGGCCTCCATCCAGGCAGCCATCGTGCAAAACATCCCGGTGATGATGTTCTTCATACTGCCACTTTATGCGCTTCTTCTTAAAGTATTCTACTGGCGTAAGGGAAAGTACATCCATCACCTGATCCACTCCTTCCATATTCATTCCTTCACGTTCTTCGTGATGAGCATTGCATGGGCCATAGTGCTCATTAGCGGCCTGGAGATCGAAACACAAGCGGTCACAGTCGCACTGATCTTGACCACCGTTTATCTCTTCTTATCGCTTAGAAAGGTCTACCGGCAATCCAAGCGGGCCACGTTGGCCAAACTCTTCTCGTTAGGGTTCATTTACTCGATCCTGCTCTCGTTTGCGCTGTTGATCGAGCTACTGATCAGTGTGCTCGTGCTGCACTAGTTGCAAGCTTTCATGATTGGCATCAATGACTTGTTGGATATCCTGCTCTGATAGCGCTGAGGAAACAAACAAGGATTCGTACTGTGAGGGTGCGAGATAAACCCCCCGGTCCAGCATGTTTCGGAAATAATCGCCAAACTGCGCCATATCACAACCCTTAGCTCCCTCGAAATCAATCACGCGCTGATCCGTAAAGAACAGCGTATACATGCTCCCGACATGATTAATGGTGTAGGGCAAGCCTAACGCTTGCAAGGAGTCTTTGATGCCGTTGACGATCCTCAACGTGTCGGCGGCAATTTCCTCATATACCGCTGGACGGGCATTGAGCTGCTTCAAGATGGCCAGCCCCGCAGCCATCGCCACAGGATTGCCCGAAAGTGTCCCCGCTTGATAAACCGGTCCTTCCGGCGAGACGAAGTTCATGATCTCTTTCCGACCACCGTAGGCACCTACAGGTAGTCCACCCCCAATGATCTTACCCAAAGTCGTCATATCCGGTGTGATACCCAACAGCTCTTGCGCTCCTCCCCTTGCCAGGCGGAACCCCGTCATGACCTCATCAAAAATCAGGACGATCCCCTGAGCATCACAAAGGCGGCGGATTCCTTCTAGAAAGCCCGGCTCTGGCAAAACACAGCCCATATTGCCGCCCACAGGCTCAAGAATAATTGCGGCGATCTCGCCCTGATTAGCTTCGCACAATGCCTCTACTTGCGCCAAATCATTGAACCGCGCCAAAAGCGTGTCCTGGGCGGTTCCTTTGGTTACTCCCGGACTGTCGGGAGTACCCATAGTGACTGCACCACTACCAGCCGCTATCAGAAAAGAATCACCATGGCCATGGTAGCAACCTTCGAATTTGATGATTTTATCTTTCCCAGTATACCCGCGAGCGACTCGGATGGCAGACATCGTAGCCTCTGTACCGCTGTTGACCATGCGTACGAGTTCGACCGAAGGCACCATGTCCACGATGAGCTCGGCGATTTCGACTTCTCTGCGGCTTGGTGCTCCAAAGGAGGAGCTCATGGCTACTACTTCTTGCACGGCACTCACAACGTCCGGATGAGCATGTCCCAATAACATCGGGCCCCAGGATCCTATCATATCGATGAACTGACGACCGTCCTCATCGTACAGATAGGCACCTTTGGCAGATTTAATAAATAGTGGATTTCCACCTACGGCTTTGAAGGCTCGAACGGGGGAATTGACACCGCCCGGAATGAATCGGCGGGCGCGATCAAATAGCTCGTTACTCTTGTTTGTCATCTTCGGAGGAGACTGGCATTGGTATCAAATTGTTTAGACCAATGATCGAAACCACCTGATTGTCGCGATATAGCCCAAAATCATAACCCTGAAATACCTTGCCAGGCACCTGCCCATCGGCTATCCATCCGTTTTGGAAGTACTTGCCATGCTTGTGCAGCATCTTGCCCAGAAAAGAGATGCTTTCGTACCCAAGAAAGTGATAAATCGTAGGAACACACTGGCACGAGGCTTGTATTCTGCCCGCCAGTGCCTGGTAGGCTTCGGATGACTTGTCGACATAGTCAGAAATCGCCAGACCGACTCCCAGTCGCTCTAACTGATCGTAATCGACAGCGCTCATATCCATCCAATTGCCATAGCCCAGCAATCCGATGGTATCTGCTCGGGTCTCTACCACACCGATAAAACTATTGATCACACTATTGTCGCGGCTGATCACTGCAATGTGTCCAATGCTGTTTTGCAAGATGGTATACTTCGTCTCGTAGTACACAGAAGAGTCTCCGAGACTGCGTCCCGTCGGAAGCAAATAGTCCCGCTCTTCCGGAATGTTCGGCTTGGGCTTACGACTTTTGATGATCTTGCCGGGAACATTCATCATGGAATCGAGCTGAGCCAGGCTTTCTATGAATATATCTTCCTTCTCTATTAAAGAATCAAGCAATGATTTACTACCCTTAATATCGACTTGTCCATATTGTAAGATCTCCACCTCGCGCTCTTCCAGGGTTTGCCGATATACCGAGGCAAACGTCGTATCCTGACTCGTGCCCGTGTAGTACACCAGCGCTCCCCGATCTCCAAATTGGTCAGCGGCAAAGTGGGCCAAGCCCCGCGCCATGGTTTCATTGGACGGCTTAATCAGGAAGGAGAAAGGGTTGTCACCTATGACATTGGCATTGTTGGAGACCGGGTTCACCATATTGATCTGGTGCACCTGCGAAAGCGAATCCACAACGTAATTGGGCCCAGGAAAAAGTGGCCCTACGATCAAGTCGGCATACTGAACTTGTCCTTCCTCAAATAGCTCACGGGTTGTTTCCGCGCTTCTCTTGGTGTCATATGGCAGCAATCGAACAGGTTGACCTTCCTCCGTGAGATCTCCTTCTGCCAACATCATCCCCTGGTAAAGTTCCATCACTACTCGGTTGTTGACTGTGCGCTGAGGATCTTCCAGACCATCAAAGAGAAAGGGGAATAAAACCGCAATATCGTACTCGTCCTTTCGAACATTGTCATTGGGTACTCTTGCGAACTCCTCTGGATCCAGGTCGAATTTCGAGATCAATTCCCGGATCGTCTCGATGTCATTGGGATCCTCCTCGGTGAGTTTCCGCGCCAAAATCCCGCCCAGGGGCCCAAAGTCCGGGTTGCGATCATAAGCGGCTCTAAGGATCGTCAAATCGGCGGCAGGTAAAAACTGTTGAGCAAGCGCCGTTGCCATCGCATTTTGCCCATTTTCTGCACTTTGCTGACTGAGCCGGATGGCTTCACCGTACGCTTCAAGCTCATAGTTGGTCAAAATCATCCAGTAGTAGACCTCGGCGAGCTGGTCCCAGGACGGATCGCTGGTCAGCAGCTGACGCCAAATGCTAAGTGCATTCGACTTTTCGTCCAGCTGATAGGAAGACAACGCGGCAAAGAATGTCGCATATTTCCCAAATGAAGGATCTTGATAAAGGCTGGTAAAGGCGCTACGGGCAGAGGCATAATCACCTTGACGGTAGAGGCGCTTCGCTTCGAGGAACTCATTTTGAGGACCTTGCCCCATGACTAACACACTCGTGAGGAGGGACAGAGCAACTGTTATCCAATACTTTACCAAGCCGTCTTCTTTACTTTGGTGGTGAAAATAACAAATCACTCCCACTCTATGGTGGCCGGTGGTTTAGAACTTACATCGTACACGACTCTGTTGATTCCCTTGACCTGATTGATGATCTTGCTGGAAACCTTGCCGAGGAATTCATAAGGCAAATGGCACCAATCAGCCGTCATCCCATCTAAACTGGTCACTGCCCGCAAAGCGACAACACGCTCATAGGTGCGCTCATCACCCATCACGCCCACCGACTGTATGGGTAACAACATCGCTCCGGCCTGCCAGACGTCATCATACAATCCGTCATCCTTCAGGCCCTGGACAAAGATGTGATCCACCTCTTGCAAAATCTGCACTTTTTCAGGTGTGATGTCGCCAAGGATCCTAATGCCTAGACCAGGTCCAGGGAAAGGATGGCGACCCAAAATAGCGCTAGGAAGTCCTAACGACTTACCCACTCGGCGAACACCGTCTTTGAACAGGGAAGTCAAGGGCTCTACCACTTTCAACTTCATGCGCTTCGGTAGCCCTCCGACGTTGTGATGGGACTTGATCGTAACTGAGGGGCCATTGACAGAGACGGACTCAATGATATCTGGATAGATCGTCCCCTGACCTAGCCACTTCACGTCTTCGATTCGATGAGCTTCTTCATCAAAAACGTCGATAAATGTCTTTCCGATCGCCTTGCGTTTCTCCTCAGGATCGGTCAACCCTTCCAGGGCCTGGTAAAACTTGCCCTTGGCATCGACTCCTTTCACGTTGAGCCCGAGCCCTTGATAGCTCTCTAGGACACTTTCAAACTCCCCTTTCCGAAGCAATCCATTGTCGACAAAAATGCAATAGAGGTTCTTCCCGATGGCCTTGTGAATCAGAAATGCGGCCACGGACGAGTCTACCCCACCAGACAAGCCCATCACTACTTTGTCTTCCCCCAACTGTTGCTTGAGCGACGCTACTGTCATCTCTACAAAGTGTGCGGCCGTCCAGGATTGGCTTGCACCACATATGTCGACCACAAAATTCTTCAACAACTGGGTGCCTTCCGTCGTGTGCGTCACTTCTGGATGGAATTGGATGCCGTATACTTCATGGCCATTGACCTGATAGGCAGCTACTGGAATGTCCGCCGTCGACGAAATTGTCTGAAAATCCCCTGGCAAGTCGGTAATCGTATCAGCGTGAGACATCCACACTTGGGCACCTTTGCTGAGCCCCGCAAACAATCGGTTTTGTCCAATCTCAGACAGATGCGAACGACCATACTCCCGATGCTTCGAACGGCTCAATTGCCCTCCTTTTTTATGTGCGATCAGCTGAGCCCCGTAGCAAATGCCCAGTACCGGCAAATGGCCAAAATCCTCTATCTCTAGTTCAGGAGCTCCCTCATCCAAGACGGAACACGGACTACCACTAAGTATGACGCCCAACACCTCTTCATCGATAGCCGGATAGTGATTGAATGGATGGATTTCACAGTACACATTCAGCTCGCGGATCCGCCTTGCGATCAGCTGCGTGTACTGGGAGCCAAAAACAAGGATGAGGATTTTTTCTGTCATGGCGGCAAAATTAGTACTTGAAAGGATGATTCCGGGACTATCGGTTTTTAAGTTTGTCCACGTCGGAGGTGGAATGCTCAATGTTCCGAAGCCGGCAAGCAGAAATAGTCAGTTAGTCACTATGTCGATTACAGAAAAAGCACGCTTAGACGATGACCGGGCAGGCATACCCTGGAAGAACTGGGGGCCCTATCTTTCTGAACGTCAATGGGCAACCGTGAGGGAGGATTACTCTGAGCATGGCAATGCGTGGGAAGCACTGGTGCATGATCAAGCGCGCAGCAAAGCGTATCGATGGGGAGAAGATGGCATTGGTGGCTTCTCAAACGAAGATCAAAGAATATGCTTTGCCTGGGCGTTTTGGAACGGGCGGGATCCTATTTTGAAGGAGCGACTCTTTGGCCTGACGGGTAATGAGGGCAACCACGGAGAGGACGTGAAGGAGCTCTACTACTACCTGGATTCCACTCCTACCCACTCCTACATGAAGATGCTTTACAAGTATCCGGCCCAGGAGTTTCCCTACGCCCAATTGGTAGAGGAGAACAGCCAACGGAGCCGGACCGAGCGAGAGTACGAACTGTTGGATACCGGCCTGTTCGATGAAGATGATTATTTCGACCTCTTCATGGAATACGCCAAGAAAGATCCCTATGATTTTCTTTTTAAGTGTACCGCCCACTATCGGGGAGACGAAGCTCAAGATCTTTACATCCTGCCTACGCTATGGTTTCGCAATACCTGGTCATCAGGACGCGATGTCTCGAAACCCAAGGTCTCGTGGGTCAAAGACAATACGCTGCTCGTTCAGCACCATGTCCTCGGCGATTTTCATCTCTACTTTGACGGCACAATCAGTGAGCTCCTCTTTTGTGACAATGAGACCAACAGAAAACGACTCTATGGCATAGCCAACGCCTCCAAGTACCCAAAAGACGCCATCAATGACTATGTGATCCACGGTGCGCCAGACACCAATCCAAAGCTTACAGGTACGAAAGCTTCAGGAGTAGCTCTGCATCGACTGTCACCGAAGCGTTCGGCCGAGGTGCGGGTACGGATGACCAAGGAAATCCTCGAGCACACCTTTGCACAATACGACCAGATTTT
>JBCCXG010000282.1:0-7559 GCA_039191945.1 Bacteroidota bacterium | reverse complement strand
CTCGGATCGCGCTGGGGCTTATGCACGGGCGCGTCCTGGGTATCCGCCTGATGCAGTGAATGCGGTTCTTGAGGGTGTCGAAGCGGGAGCGTGCGTGGTCGATCTCGGTGCGGGCACGGGGATTTTTTCTCGGCTCTTGGCGCGAATACCTACTGAATGGTGTCGCATGCCGCCTCAAGGACATTACCAACCTGTTTCTTGATACCGGTATTGCCAACAACAGCTACGCGATCATAGAGCTTAAGATGGTCGACGATCTGCTCAACGACAAGGACAATTCACGAAGGGCCTTGTTTGAAGAAGCGGCCGGTATTTCCAAATTCAAAATCCGTAAAAAAGAAACGCTAAAGAAGCTCAACGATACGGACGACGACCTGGATCGTGTCGAGGACCTGCTATTTGAAATAGAGAAAAACCTCAAGTCACTAGAGCGTCAAGCCAAACAGGCCAAACGCTATTTTGAAATCAAAGAGGAGTACAAGCTCGCAAGCATCGCCCTGGCACACAAAACCATCCAGTCGCTCAACGAGATCCACGGCAACATCAGCCGTCAGATTGATACGGAAAACGATAAAAAGCAAGGGCTCAATACGCAACTCACGCAGCTGGACACCAAGGTACAGGAGCTCAAAGCCGACCTGATCTCCAAAGAAAAGCTGCTCGGCTCCCGACAACGTACGCTCAATGAGCATGTCCATAAAATCAGACAATACGAGAGCGACAAGAAAATCCGGAACGAACGTCAGCGATTTCTTCAAGACAAGATCGAAAACCTGAAGGAGCAGGTATCACAGGACAAACAAAGCAATGAACGCGCATCCTTCTCCATCGATAGCCTGGGTAAAGAGAAAGAGACCGCCACAAAGATCCTTAGTGAAATCAAACACAAATTGGCGCACCTGGAAGGAGAGTACGAAAAGCAAAAGGACTCCACCCAGCAGGCAGAGCATGAGGTCAACGAATTGTCTCAGAAATTCAGCAGCCATCGCGAACAAGTCTACCATGAAGGTAAGGAGATCGAGATCAAAGAAATACAGCTGAGTACTGCTCGCCAGGAGTTGGAAAAAACAAGTCAAGACTCTTCCAACACCACGGCCAACCTGGAGGAGTTTGAAGACAAATTGGGAGAAATAGAACAGGAAAAGGGATCGAAGCAAGCGGCATTTGAGCAACTGAAAGCGGAGGAGAACAAACTCTCGGAGCACGTTGCCACGCAGCAACAACACCTCGACCTTCTCAAGCAACGTCAGGTGCAGATCAACCGCCAGCTGGATGCGAAACAGAACGAATATGGCTTGACCAAATCCCTGGTCGAAAACCTGGAAGGCTTTCCCGAGGCGATCAAGTTCCTCCGAAAGAGTGAAGAGTTCAAAAGGACCCCGCTCCTATCGGACATCATTGCCTGCCCGGAAGAGTATCGCGTCTGTATCGAAAACTACCTGGAGCCCTTCATGAATCACTACGTGGTCGATAGTCATGCGCAGGCTCAAAAGGCGGTGGCGCTGTTGAGTGACAGCAGTCGGGGCAAAGCCAACTTTTTCCTATTGGATCAACTGGATGCGTACCAGCCGGAGGCAGCCGAGCTCGTGCCCGGGGCTACGCCAGCTTCAGAGATCGTCGAATACGATGAAAAGTACAGCCGACTGATCGCCTACCTGCTACACAATGCCTTCATCTACGAGGAACACCTTCCTTCCGTCTCAAGGGATGCTCATGTCTCCCTCATCGCCAAATCTGGTAAGATTACGACCCGACGGTTCACAGTAAGCGGTGGATCTGTAGGACTATTTGAAGGAAAAAAAATCGGGCGAGCAAAGAACCTGGAAAAGCTCGAATCCGAAATCAAAACGCTCAGCAAACAACAGGAAAAGGCCCATACAGAAATCATCGCCTGCGAGCTGGAAATCACCAAGAAGCAAGGCGAGTCGCAACAGGACAAAGTGGAGATCCTTCGAGAAGAGATGTCCCTACTCAATGAAGAGTTTGTTTCCCTGCGTACCAAGAAAGAACAGTTTGCCAGCATGCTCTCCTCCAATACCAACCGCAGAGAAGGCTTAGAGGAGCAAATCAGCGAACTGCAGGCATCCTTATCAGAGTTGAGACCAAGATACGAGGTCATGTCTGAGGGACTGAGCGACCTTGAGCTGCAGATCACCAACAGAAGAGAGGCGCTTGGCTCTATGAGCGAGCTTCGATCCGAGAAATCGGCCGCCTACAATGCAGAAAATGTGCTCTTTCATCAGCAGGAGAGTAAAGTCAATGCCATCGAGCAAGAGATCAACTTCAAGAATGAAGCATTCCAGAGCAGCCTGGACCGTATCCAGAAGAACTTGCAGGAACTGAGAGCCGCTGAGGATGACCTGCATGATCTGGAGAAGAAGACCGCCATCAACGATGATGACCTCGCCCTGATGTACGAAGAGAAGGAGACCATCGAGCAGGGGGTGAATGAAGCTGAAAAAGAATACTACGGCATCCGCGGTGAGATCGATCAACAAGAAAAAGGAGGACGTGAGGTCCAAAGACAGCGAGAGACGGTAGACGAGGTGCTCCTACAATGGCAGTCGAAACTTAATGAGACCAAAATGCAGCTCAACTCTGCCAAAGACCGGCTGTCCGTAGAATTTGGCATTGACTTCGACCAGCTCGATGAAGATGTAGCCCCGCAGTATCACGACAAGTCTGAGGCCGACCTCAAAGGCACGACGGAGCGACTCAAGCAACGACTGGACAACATGGGGCCCATCAATCCGATGGCCATGGAGGCCTATGAGGAAATCAAAGAGCGGTATGACTTTATCACAAGCCAGAAAGAAGACCTCCTGCTGGCCAAAGAATCACTCCTGAGCACCATCGGCGAAATCGACATGGTGGCCAAAGAGACCTTTTTGACGGCCTTTGAGCAGATCAAAGAGAACTTCATCAGGGTCTTTCGAACCTTGTTTACCGAAGAAGACGACTGCGATTTGAGGCTGACCAATCCGGAAGACCCGCTCGAGAGCAGCATTGACATCACCGCGAAACCGAAAGGAAAGCGCCCACTGACCATCAATCAGCTGTCCGGCGGAGAGAAGACATTGACCGCCACCTCGCTCCTGTTTGCGATCTATCTGATCAAGCCAGCCCCCTTTTGTATTTTCGATGAAGTCGACGCCCCACTGGATGATGCCAATATTGATAAATTCAACAACATCATTCGGAAGTTCTCCAATGACTCGCAGTTCATCATCGTGACACACAACAAGCGCACGATGGCAAGCACGGACGTCATCTACGGTGTCACCATGGTGGAGCAAGGCATATCCAGAGTTGTGCCCGTGGACTTGCGCGAATTGGCTTAATCCATTACCTTCAACCCATCTAAGGGAACTAACCAGGTGCCTGACTGATTATTTTTGTGACACAGTGATTTTTTACTTTCAGGTAAGCAGCATATAATAGGAATGAGACTAAGCCTCCTCGCCCGCAAACTGGGCGTTCAGCCCTCAGTATTGATTGAATTTTTCGACGACAACACCATCCACGGCAATACCAGGCTGGAGGAAGATCAAATTGAGCAGGTCTTGGCAGAATGGGGACCAATGCCTGAAGAAAATATCGAAGAAGAAGCAGAAGAGGCCGTAAAAGAAGCCCTTGAAGCACCCTCTCCACCCACCGAAGATCTGTCGCCCGAGCAGGCTCCTCCCGCAGAAGAAGTGCCTGATCCCTCCTCCCCAGCCCATCTCATCGAAGATACTGTGGCCACTGAAACGGACGAAGAACCTCATGCCGCTGAAGAAAACATCGAGGAGATTCCGCCAGTAGATGCTGCCAGTGACGAAGGAATTGAGGAAGATGCGCAAGCAACTGAGCAGCTAACGGAGGCCACCACTGAAGAAGCAGAGGTCGCGGAGACCGTGCTGGAGGTCCCAGCAGGAGATGATTCCGAGCCGCTCGACGTGGCACACTTCCAGACCGGCGATGCCGAGGAAGCATCCACCCCAGAAGAAGAGGAAGAAGCTCAAGTCATGGATGCGCAGGAGGTGGACATAGCACCAGAAGTTGCAAAGGACAGTGAGGATATCACCACCTCCACGGAGGTGGAACCCGTAAAGGCCAGAAAGGTCAAAGTAATGGAAGTTTCGGAGCTGTTGGAACTGGCCGAAAAGGAAGCTCTAGAGAGAGAAGAAAGAGGCGAAGAAAGCGACCTGGAAGCAACCGCGGTCGAAGAAACCACCGAAGAGGGGGAAATAGAGGCTCCTGCAGAAGATCAAGAAGAGGTGCTCATCAAAGCCCCCAAGGTCTACTTACCAGGACTCACGGTGAAAGGTAAGATCGATCTGCCTGAGCCTAAGCCAAAAGAAGACAAAAAGTCGGAGGAAGAGGACGAAGGCCATCCCAGGGACCGAAGAGGAAAGCGTCGTAAGCGCAAAGAACAAAACCCCGTGGCGCTCCAGCGCAAAAAGGAGGAAAGGGCTGCAGAAAGCCAGCGCAAAAAAGAGCTTCGACAGCTTAAAGAAAAAAAGCGACAGCACTACATGCAAACCGTGGCTACAAAAGCCGCGCCACCCCCAAAGGCTAAGAAATCCAAGAAAGAACCGATGCCTACCTCGAAAAAGGGCAGCCAGGTGCCGCAGGAAAAGAAAAATGCACTGCAGCGATTCTGGAAGTGGATGAATACATAAGGAGTTTTGGGTCCCTAGTTACGAAGTATGAAGGGACTATCGAGCGTTGATCATGGGCTCCGCCCATTGCCCATTTTCAATTCGAGACGCTTTCAGGATGAAAGCTCGCCAATCGCTCTGATCAGTGCATCTAGTTCGTCCGTCGTTGTATACACATTCGGAGTAATCCGCAAGCCCCTCACCCCTGGCCTATTAATCGCCACGGTCCAGATCTTATGGTCATCGAGCAGTCTTTTGGCAAAGTCGGCGGGCTCCATTCCCTCAATCCCAACATTACCAATACCACCATGCCTACTTCTGTCCGCAGGTGTATTGACGATTACCCCAGGCAGGTCCCGCACCCTACTTGTCCAGTAGTGCTGCAAATAGTTGAGTCGCTCCTGTTTTCTTTCAATCCCAATGGCCTGGTGATAATCGATGGCACTTTCGATGGCCAAATCGGTGGCTACCGGGTGGGTACCCGTATGGTTCAGCCGCAGGATAGAACCGTCCGCAGATTCGTCCTCCGCAAACAAAGGCCACACATTATCCACCTTGCTCGGATGTACGTAGAGCAACCCTGCCCCCAGCGGCACACTCAGCCACTTGTGCAAACTCGTCCCGTAATAGTCACAGTTGAGGTCGGGGATCTTAAAATCGATATGCGCAAAGGCATGGGCCCCATCCACCATCACCTCCACCCCACGCTCGTGCGCCATATCGCAAATCTTGCGAATGGGCAATACCTGCCCTGTGATGTTGACCATGTGGCAGACCATGAGCAAACGGGTTTTGTCTGTGATCGCTGAGGCGTATAGATCTACGATTTCCTCGTCGTCCTTCGGGTGATTCGGTAGTGAGACCACCTTGCGCCGAATGCCATAACGCTTTTCCATCAGCTTAAACTGATTGAGCATGGCACCATAATCCTGCTCGGCCATCACGGCCTCATCGCCAGCCTCCCAGGGCATGCCCGCAATCACCAGATCCAGCGACTCCGTTGTATTACGCGTAATCGCCACCTCGCCAGGATTGACGCCCGCCACGGCCTCCAACTTCGCCGTCATGGCCTTCTTGTTGTCCCACTGTTCGGTACGCATGTACCATGATGCGTGATAGTTTACTTCGCGAATGAGCTCGATATAGGCATCCAGTGTCTCCTCTGGCAGCATACAGTAGTAGCCGTTCTCGAGATTGATATAGTCCGGCTTGAGTCGATACCCAGCGCGTATGCGCGCCCAAAAGTCTTCATCTGTGGCCACCTGACTGGCTGGCAAACCATCCACGGACTGAAAAAGATGTTGGATCGAGCTAAGTGAAAAGGGCATGGCGAAGCTCATCAGGGAAGCTCGCTTTAAGAATTCTCTTTTTCGCATTGGGTCGGGAATTTTCCTGGTATGGAAGATATCAAAAACGCCGGAGGTGAGCAACTCCCATCAACTGGAGTAAGGCAAGGAGCAAAAGGAGAATATCCTTGCTGTCCAAGTACTGATCTCGCACATTCGTATCTGTTTAGGTGACCGGGATGGACAGGAAAAATTGATACTCACTTGTTGTTGATGAGTTGGATGGCAAATTCCAGCTCAGTATCGATTCCGCCGACTAAATCAATGATGGAAGGAGTGATGGGAAAATCTGGTGTCACTCCTCGTCCCATTTGCTCTATGGGTTCAACATTCGTCCTGTAATTGATCAGCGGGAGGATCAGTCGAAGCTGACTGTTGGGAAGCGTCACAGTGATTAAATAACCGCTGGTATTACCATAATATCCTCCGCCTGCTTCCTCGCCGATAAAGGTGGCCAACTGGTAGGACCGCATGAGCGATACAAAATCTCCTCCGGTGGAGAAGGTACCTCCATTGATCAGGATATAAACGCTTCCAGAAAACTGGGGGAAAGAGGGACGAGAAGGCTTCAGTGTTTTATCCTTCCTAATGTAGAATCTATCGTCGTCCCCCCTTTTTGTCGAGAACATATGATAGAGCAGTGTCTCAGTCCGGCTGAGGTCCTTGGTATATCCAAAGTATTTCGATTGGTTGGCGATCGCTGTCAGCTCCTTGAACTCTACGATAGGTTTCCCATAGAGATAGGAAAAGAGACGTAAGCCATAGTCATCATTGCCCCCAAGATTGTCCCTCATGTCGATGACCAGGTTATCGACTTCCGAGGATGAGATTTCCTGGAACATGGCTTTTAGCTCCTTCTGAAAACTCCAGCTGTTCTTGCCTTCCTTCCAATCTTCAAATTGCCTCACCCTCAACAGCGCTATGTTCTGATTAGGGAAGCTGAGCTTTAGATTCCTTTCAGACTTCTTTTTTGGATTGAGCTGACTAGCAAAGCGAGCCTTTACTAGCGCAGATCGCTTTTGACCTTGTTGATCGAGATAGTCAATCTCATATAGGTCCGCAGGGCCGAATTGGGACACATAGAAATATGGAAAATACCTTTCGAAACGTTTGATCTTATTAGTTTCAATGAACCCATCCCCCGATTCCACGGCACTTGCCAATTGTAAAAGTGAGTCTACCGTATAATCATTAATCCTTAAGATCTCCATTCCAGGCTTTATGGGGAATTCCTCATTGAGCCTGCTCTCCAACATGTACATTTTCCCCTTCAGGACCTTGATTTCAAACGGAAGCAACTTTCCTTCTTGAGACAATTGATCTCTGGTGGATAGAGAAGTACGGATGACGGTATGGCCGCAACGGATTTTGGAAGTAATCAAGCAGAGCTTCCTAAAAAACGCTAATTCCGATAGGCTGTCCTTTAGTGAGGCACGTGCATCGTCAAAAACCTGATCCAACTCATCTTTTGAAGTGTACCAATACAAGCCTGCATGAAAGTCTTCCAGGCTGCCTCGGTAGACTTCAAAATCCTCTAGGAGTTGCTCGGTATCGAAGGTCTTCTCAGGTG
>JBCCXG010000281.1:0-7597 GCA_039191945.1 Bacteroidota bacterium | reverse complement strand
ATGAGCGATATGGTAACTCTCCTTTTGTAGTGTCTCATAAGATCAAAAATGGAGCACTTTACGATCGACCTATTGATATCTCCCTGACCGGTCAGAATACATTCATTTTATCATACAACCTAGGACAGGAGTACAGGTCGGAACATCGTTTTGGTGAAGACATCGTCACGGACGACTTCAACCTGCTGGTGGAAAAAACTGCTTACTTCAACGAGGAGGTTTTGGGCAACTACTATTTCACCGTCAATAGCCTCCAGGCATTGGTCAACTACTTACAAATGAACAGCTCGGTAAGGCCTGAGAACTTCAATGCACAAACGATCCGGATCAGTATCAGGGATTTCAACCGCTACAAAGCGCGAGACTTTTTGACCGCAATGGATACGTTGTACCTCGGCTATACCCGAGATGCTAAAAACCAGGCACTTGATCAAAAAATACAGTTCCTTGACGAGCAAATAGATACGACGGAGGTAGAGCTATCTGACTTTGAAGCCTATTTTGAGACCTTCACTATCGAGAATATGACTGTGAGTCTGGAGGGTGATATTGCCCAAGCGATCATTCAGTTGGAGGCCCTCGACTCGCAGCGCTTTCATGTCAAGAACAAATTGACGATTGTAGAGACGCTTTCTGAGCAAATGACTGCCGACAGCCTGACCATTGACGCTTTCACGGTCTCCAGCTTGCCCACGGTGGTCCAGGCCGCTTTGGAGGATTACAAATTGGATCTGGATGAAAAAAGAGAGAAGCTCACTGCCTACAATGAAAACACCTACGTAATACAACGAATTGATAGCAGATTGGGTGAATCAAAGGCTGAACTTCGTGGTCTGCTTAGACAGTATCGCACGGGCCTTGTAGAATCGCTACAAGATTTGGGCGAGCGCCGGCGGCAGCTTGAGCGTGACTTTGCCCGGCTTCCTTCGATGGGGACGGAGTTCAACAAGCAAAAAAGCGAATACGAACTTCAGAGATCACATGTCCAAGACCTGCGTCGCTCTAAACTAGAACTCGAACTGACCAAAGCGGGTACTGTCACTGATGGGATTCTCCTTAGCCCTGCTTCGACGCCCTCATCTCCGATCAAACCCGAAAAACTTCTGATCATCGGGATTGGTCTTGTTGCAGGTCTCGCACTCTCTTTCTTGTTTGTGGTCGCGCGATATTTTCTCAACAATCAAATCACCAGCGTGAGGGAGCTAGAAAAGTTGATCACGGTACCCATCATTGGTACGTTGCCCTTCTACAAGAAGGAAAAGCTGCCTGTCACCAAGATGATTGTTTCCAAGAACTCCAAGTCTGCCTTGAGCGAATCGCTGCGTACGATCAGGACGAATATGGATTTCATGATGGGGGGCAAAAAGACTCGAACGATCACGGTGACCTCTACCATCAGCGGTGAAGGAAAGACTTTCGTGGCGGTCAATCTTGGAGCGATCATGGCCTCTGCGAATCTCAAGGTATGCATTGTCGATCTCGACATGAGGAAGCCCAAGGTGAATATTGCCTTTGAGCAACCTGCGACCCCCGATGGTGTCAGCACCTATCTAATTGGCCGAGCCGAGTGGGACAAATGCGTCAAAAAGACCCAGCTTGAGAACCTTCACTATATCGCTGCGGGGCCGACGCCACCCAATCCTTCTGAGCTGATTTTGAGCGACAGTTTTGATGATTTTCTGGAGAAGCTAAAGGCAGAATTCGATTTTGTGATCCTGGATACCCCTCCAGTGGGGCTGGTCACTGACGCTATTCTTGCTATGAAAAAAACGGACCTACAGTTCTATGTCGTGAAGGCACTCTATTCCAGACGAGTATTCGCACGCACGATCCAAGACCTGTTGGAGGTCAATAATTTTGGCAACATGAGTGTCGTATTTAACGGCGTCAAAGCAGGTCGCAACGGGTACGGTTATGGTTATGGCTACGGGTACGGTTATGGCTATGGCTATGGGTACGGTTACTACGATGAAGACAGCAAGAAGAAGAAAAGCTGGGCCGCGATCTTTGGTAGTTTCTTCGGCTAGCGCACCCGTCTGTTGGGTCACAATTTGAACCCATAAGCGCTAATCACCGTTCTCTGCTCACAGACATCAACGTGTGGATAAAATTTTCATCGGGGCAGAGGCATCTCGATGAAAATCGACTAATTTGATTTGAAACACTGTCAATTATTTCGTTTTTCATTATGCAGGAAGAGCATAAAAATAGAGAGCTGAGAGAGTTAGTAAAGAAATTTGAAGCTCTGCTTAAGCAAAACGCTAATTATTATTTCGACGAGGATACCTTTCTGGATATCATCAACTATTATCATGATCACGATAAGTTGAAAATGGCATTGAAGGCATCGAAGGTGGCCAAGGAGACGTTTCCCTACTCTACGGACATCATCCAGGAGCGTGCGGAAGTGTTGGTGAAGCTCAACCGGGCCGAGCAGGCCATCAAAGAACTCGAGGCAGTGCTAGTTTTTCAACCGAACGATCCCGATCTGCTGATTCAGATGGGTACGATACATGCGTTGCTCTCGCAGTATCAGTTGGCTATTGAGCGCTTCCAGGCTGCATTGATCTCTGCAGAAGATAAAGATGAAATCTACTACAATATTGGGCTGAGCTACCAAGGGCTTGGAGATTATACCTCTGCAATTGCCAACTACAAGCATGCCATGGAGCACAATATGGCCAATGAGAACATATTGTACGAGTTGGCCTTTTGCTTGGACCTGCAGGGAGAGCTAGAGGACAGTATCGACTATTATCAGCAGTTCATAGACCGGGATCCTTTCTCGGAGTTTGCCTGGTACAACTTAGGTATAGTCTACAACAAATTGGGACGCTTTCAAGAGGCCGTCGATGCCTATGAGTTTGCCATTGCTATCGATGACTCATTTAGTAGTGCCTATTTCAATTTGGGGAATGCCCATATGAATGCGGCTAGCTTTACCAAGGCGCTAGACGCTTACAGCAAGACGTTGGAGATTGAAGGGGCAAGTGCGGAGATTTTTTGTCACATGGGCGCTTGCTATGAAAAAATGGATGAGTATGAGCTCTCCGGCAAGTACTATCAGAAAGCCACCAAATTGGATCAGATGTACCACGAGGCCTGGTTTGGGCTAGGAATGGTATTGACTTTGCAAAATAAGCATTACGAAGCGGTCCATTTTCTGGCTAAAGCCACTAAGCTTGACCCTGAGAACCCACTGTATTGGAAGACGTTAGCCACTGCTGAGAATTATATAGGCAATGTGGTTTCTGCATTAGATGCATTTATCGAGGCAAGTGAGCTGGATCCGGGCGATGGGGATTTGTGGCTGGAATGGTCTCGAGTTTATTTTGAGCAGGGTGACATCGAGAATGCCGTAGCGGTGCTGGAGAGTGGGTTAAACGAGCTACCAGATGCATCAAGCCTCCTCTACAGGAGTGTAGTATATCTTATCTCGGATGGAAAGTACAAAGACGCTTTCAATCGTCTGGAATTGGCCTTAATCCTGGATTTTAAAGGCCATACGCAGTTGTTCGATTTTTTCCCCAACCCCCAAACACAAACGGCCTTATTTCGTGTGATCGAGCAGTATCGAAAAAAGGAAGATCAATAGTTTCATTTTGATCTAATTTTCAGACTTTTGCAGCTGATTTCTGAAAAGCGCCAAACTTCAATGAACTATCACCTGTCGAAAATTCCTGAACGTCCTGCAAAACCTCGCAACACCGGCTATACCATGGTCATGGACAAAGGCCTGTCTTTGCGAGAAGTTTCCGATCTGATTGAGACTTCTGGAGAATTTGTAGACATCGTCAAACTAGGATGGGCCACTTCCTATGTGACTCCGATCCTCAACGAAAAACTACAGATCTACAAGGATGCTGGAATCCCTTGCTACTTTGGAGGCACGCTCTTTGAGGCGTTTGTTGTGAGAGACCAGTTTGACGACTATCGCAAAGTGTTGGACAAGTACGACATTGCGTATGCTGAGGTGAGTGATGGTTCCATCGAAATGGATCACGACAAGAAGTGTGGATACATCGAGACCTTGGCCAAAGACGTCACAGTACTGAGCGAGGTCGGATCGAAGGACGCAGAGAAGATCATCCCTCCCTACAAGTGGATCCAACAGATGGAGATGGAGCTTGGGGCTGGAGCATGGAAGGTGATCGGCGAGGCCCGTGAAAGCGGAAATGTCGGACTCTTTAGAGATTCGGGAGAGGTCCGCCAGGGCCTGGTAGAAGAGATTCTCACGAAGATACCCTCAGAAAAGATCATTTGGGAAGCGCCCAAAAAAGCTCAGCAGGTTTGGTTTATCAAGCTATGTGGTCCCAATGTCAATTTGGGTAACATTGCTCCCAATGAGGTGATACCCTTGGAGACCATCCGACTAGGTCTCAGGGGTGATACGTTCAACTACTTTTTGGATAAGCTCTAGCAATGCCTCCATTCCTCCTGTATGCCTTGAAGGGAATCGCTATGGGCGCCGCCAATGTGATTCCGGGCGTTTCTGGAGGTACGATTGCTTTTATTACCAACATCTACGAGCGATTGATCAATGCGCTAAAAGCCTTTGATATCGAGGCGTTGAAGATGCTTTTCAGAGGAGAATTCAAGGCGGTAGCAGAGAAGGTGGATCTCTCATTTCTTGTTGCCATTTTCTCCGGTATCTTCATCAGTATCCTCACCCTGGCTAACGTGTTGGAGTGGCTATTTGTCAATCATGAGATACTGACCCTCGCCTTTTTCTTTGGGCTGATTGTGGCGTCATTATTTGCGGTGGGCCAGCAAGTGGGTCAATGGTCCTTGCCAGTATACGGTGCGCTGATAATAGGGGCGCTCATCGCCATCCTTATTGCGTTCCTGCCGCCAGCCACTGCCAATGATGGATTTTTTTACGTATTTCTCTGCGGTGTGGTCGCGATATGCAGTATGATCCTTCCTGGACTGTCAGGAGCGTACATATTGCTGCTGATGGGTAACTACATTTTGGTGCTTGGTGCGATCAGGACCGTGGACCTGGGAGTGCTTGTGCCCCTTGGGTTGGGTTGCATCGTTGGGCTCATTGTGTTTTCCCGACTCTTGTCGTATCTCTTTGCACATTACAAAGACCAGACTGTAGGACTCATGATGGGCTTTGTTGCAGGATCCTTGTTGATCATCTGGCCTTGGAAGACTACTGAGTTTGTAGAGGTAGGAGAAGGCAAGGAGAAGGCGATGGGCTACACTTGGAACATACCCGATGCATCTTCCGAGCTGCTATTTGCTGTACTCCTGTCGATACTGGGGTTTTTGATCGTCTTCGGGATAGAGAAGGCAGCCAGCAGAAAAAGGGATTGAATTCGACATACAACGCTTGTGCTGTAGCCTTGTCTGCCTTCGTCAGATTGCGGTGGGAATATGTCCGTTATCACTCCAGACTTTCCTAAATTTACTACTCCCGAGCAACCGAACTAATCACACGGAAGGGCTTTAATGAATCGATTTGGATTAGTAGGGTATCCACTGGAGCATTCCTTTTCTAAGGCTTACTTCACCAAGAAATTCCAAGACATGGGAATCAGTGATACGCATGTCTACGAATTCTACGAAATGGAGGATATCTCTTCATTTCCCGCTATATGGGATGATAATCCGGATCTGATAGGTACCAATGTGACCATCCCGCATAAGCAAAACGTTATGAAATTTCTGGATGCAATTGATCCGGGAGCGCAAAGAGTGGGGGCCGTCAATACGGTGAAAAGAGAGGGAGACAAACTCGTGGGTTACAATTCGGACTACATTGGCTTCAAACGGTCCCTCACCAATTGGTTGGAAAATGGCAAAGCATACAAGTGTCTGATTCTTGGGACGGGAGGATCGGCCAAGGCGGTGCAGGTGGCATTGGAAGACCTGGGATACGATTTTCAATTGGTCTCAAGACGTCAAGACAAAGGTGACTTTATGTACACCAAGTTCTACAAGGACGAAGGCCTGTTCCCAAGTTTTGATCTGGTCGTCAACACTACGCCCATCGGGATGTATCCAAATGTGCACGATGGACCGCCCATTCCTTATGAAAGTATGCACAAGGAACAATTCTTTTATGATTTGATTTATAATCCGGAAAAAACCTTGATGTTAACTGAAGCAGAAAGAGTGGGAGCACGTATAAAGAATGGTGCGGAGATGCTTGTGCTGCAAGCAGAACGCTCTTGGGAAATCTGGACTAATCACATAGAATGAATTTTGAACTGACGTCGGAGTATGAGCCGACTGGAGATCAGCCACAGGCCATTGAGAAAATTGTAGAAGGCGTTGTCAACGGAGAGCCTGCTCAGACCTTACTGGGGGTGACAGGGTCGGGCAAGACTTTTACCATGGCCAATGTCGTGAAAGAGATACAGCGACCAACGCTGGTCCTTAGCCACAATAAGACATTGGCTGCACAGCTGTATAGCGAGTTTAAGCAGTTTTTCCCCAATAACGCGGTCGAGTACTTTATCAGTTACTACGATTACTACCAGCCGGAGGCCTATATCCCGACTTCCAACATATACATTGAGAAGGATCTATCCATCAATGATGAGATCGAAAAGCTTCGCTTGAGCACTACTTCCTCACTGTTGACCGGTCGGAGAGATGTCGTGGTCATCGCTTCTGTTTCCTGCATTTACGGTATTGGTAATCCAGAGGAGTTCGGGAAGAATGTCATCAAAATGCAAGAGGGGGACAACATTCCTCGCAATAGATTTTTGTATGATTTGGTGGATATCCTTTACAGTCGAACGGAGGCGGAGTTCAAGCGAGGTACCTTCCGCGTCAAGGGAGATACGGTCGACGTTTTCGTAGCGTATGCTGATTTTGCTTATCGTTTCATTTTTTGGGGTGATGAGGTGGAGTCGATTCAGCGCATAGATCCGCAGACCGGAGCCAAGATCTCGGATGAGCGCATCATTACCATATTTCCGGCCAACCTCTTTGTCACGGGGAAGGACTTGCTCAACGTGGCCATCAAGGAGATTCAAGATGACCTGGTGTCCCAGGTACAATTCTTTGAAGAAGAGCGCCGATTCATGGAAGCCAAGCGGCTACAAGAGCGAACGGAGTTTGATTTGGAGATGATCCGTGAGATCGGCTATTGCTCTGGGGTTGAGAACTATTCCCGCTACTTTGATCGCAGGTCTCCTGGTATGCGCCCCTTCTGTTTATTGGATTATTTCCCGGATGATTATTTGATGGTGATCGATGAGAGTCATGTGACCATTCCACAAGTGAGAGGCATGTGGGGGGGTGACCGCAGCCGAAAAGTGAATCTGGTGGACTACGGTTTCAGACTTCCTGCTGCCCTTGACAACCGGCCATTGACGTTCAACGAGTTTGAAGAGATGCTCAATCAAGTCGTATTCGTCAGTGCTACTCCCGGGGAGTATGAACTCAGAAAGTCGGAGGGAGTGGTCGTGGAGCAATTGATCCGGCCGACGGGGTTGCTAGATCCAGTCATTGAGGTGCGACCGAGTCTCAATCAGATCGACGACCTTATGGATGAGATCCAAAAACGAATCGAAATGGAAGATCGTGTGCTGGTGACAACGCTGACAAAGCGAATGGCCGAGGAACTCACGAAATACCT
>JBCCXG010000280.1:0-7599 GCA_039191945.1 Bacteroidota bacterium | reverse complement strand
TGATCGTCGGCTTACATCACCTCCACTTCGTTTCCATATTTATCCACGAGGATCGGATCACCATCCCCTTGTACGCGCAAACCCTCGTACTGCGTCGCCTTGTCACCCACGATCACGAAGATGTAGTTGCTCAAGTCGAAATATTCTTTGACAGTCGCTTGGACACTCTCTACCGTAGCATCCAACACGATACGTTGCTGCCTTTGCAGATAGTCGACCGGCAAGTTGTAGGTCGACACATTGTGCAATATACCAATGAGATCCCCCAGCGTCTCAAACTCTCGGGCGTTGGCCTTCAGCGTAGCCGTTTGCGTCTTCTCTAGCTCTTCCTGGGTGTAGGTCTCTCCATAGGTGCCGAAAATCTCCTTGAACGTATTCAAGGCCTCCGCTGTCACATTAGACTTGACACTAGATCTCGCGGACAAACGACTTGGGGCAAAGGCACCCCTCGATGGAAATGAGTAGGCCCCGTAAGTAAACTGCTTTTCTTCCCGGAGGATCCTGAATAGTTTTCCTGAAGAACCGTTACCCAAACGATCATTGGCGACGACAATTTCATCGTATGCGGGATCGCTTGCCCCCACCGTCAACCGCGCCATGGCAATCACTGATTGCTTGGCATTGGGCACATCCACAAAGTACACTTCCGGTGAGCTCGGAGGCTCTGGCGCACTATATGAAGGCATAGTCACTTCCTTCGCCTGCCACTCACTCTCCAATCGCCCCAAAGCAGCTTTTGCCTGAGCTTGACTCACGGCCCCAGCCACGTGGAAATTGGAAATCGACGGTGAGAAATTCTGCTCGTAGAACTGCTTCAAGTCATCAATAGTAATTTCAGCAACGACATCTTGATAGCCGAGTGAAGGGTGCCCAAGTACGTGCTCAGCACCGTACAGCTTCTTCGCCAGTACCGTTTGCGCTACCCGACCGGGACTGGTTTCATTTTGAGTGATTTGTGTCAGCGTCCGCTGAATGATTCGGCCAAACTCCTCCTCATCCCAGCGCGGCTCCAACAGGATCTCAGAGACCAGATCCATGGTCGCATCAAAATTTCTTGATAGACAATTGCCATTGATGTGAATGAACTCATTGGAAGTGTACATCCCGATATTCGCCCCCAATTGACCAATCGCATCTTCCAGCTCTTCGGGTGTTTTATTGGCGGTACCTTCCATCATGATATCGGTCATCAAGTTGGCTACGCCGATCTTCTCCATGTCATCCAATAAATGCCCTCCCATGATGCGGATCGAAAAGTTCACCAGTGGAAGCTCATTGGACTCGACCCCATAGACGTCCATCCCATTACTCAACTGATCTTGCCAAATCGTGGGAGGTGTCACCAAAGGCTCGGGACCGAAATCAGGCTCTACAGATCGGTCAAAAGAAGCCGGGGTTTTCTGATAAGCCAGGTCTCCCTCATCCTCTATCGTCTGCCGTGGTTGATAGGGGGTGATTTCTTCCTCAACAATATCCGCAAGTTCGGCACCCTCCATCGCCAGTTGCGGGGAGCCTTTCGGAACAAAATTCGTGATGATCCTGGGCTTTTCTAGAATGTACTTTCGGAAGACGCGCATGACATCTTCCTTCGTCACCGCCCGGATATTTTCCACATCTTTCGAGATAAAAGCAGGATCACGAGCAAACTCATTGTAGTAGGCCAGCTGAAAGGCCTTATTAAAGACACTGCTGATGCCGTTGAAGAAATCTGTTTCCAGACCCGCTTTGATCCGGTCCAAGTCCTTTTCGTCAAAACCCTCTTGATCGAACTTGACCAAGGTTTCGTCGACCTTCATAAGCACTGAATCCAGATCAACACCCTCGTTAGCTCGAATGTGAATGGTGAAGGTGCCCGCGAGTTCACTATTGCTTTGATACACCCATGCCGCTGGCGCATAGTTGGACTCCTCAACGATCGCCCTGTATAACGGAGCACGCTTCCCATCAGACAGTATCTCACTGAGCACATCTAGTGCCCACATGTCTTCGTGTAAGCCTTCGACAGTTGGCAGCGTGATTCGCAATTCGGGAAGTTGCGCAAAATTGTCCTCGTAATAGAAGGTCTTGCTCTCGGTCAGGTTGGCCGGTTGAGGTTCCATGGGTGTGTCAATCCCACGCGAGGGGATTTCCCCAAAATACTTTTGTATTAGAGCCTTCGTTTCCTCCGTGTCAATGTCACCGGCGACCACCAGCGTCGCATTGTTGGGCCCGTACCACTTCTCATAAAACTCTTTGACATCCTCCAGTGTAGCTGCCTGCAGGTCTTCCAACTCACCGATCACTGTCCAACTGTACGGATGGCCCTCGGGATAAAGCGCTGGCCTGATGACTCGCTCTGTATGTCCGTAAGGCACATTGTCTACTCGCTGTCGCTTTTCGTTTTGAACGACTGGTTTTTCACCCTCAAGGTCCTCTAGCGTCACGGCATTGATGAAGTAACCCATTCGATCAGACTCCATCCATAGGGCCTTTTCAAGCGCATCTTTGGGGACCACCTCAAAATAAACCGTGAAGTCGTTGCTGGTGCCTCCGTTGAATTCTCCGCCCCACTCATTGATCCGGGTGAGGAAAAAACCTTCTGGCAGGTTCTCTGTACGCTGGAAGAGCATGTGCTCAAAGTAATGTGCAAACCCGGTACGTCCCGGTTTCTCCCGATTGGAGCCCACATGTACGAGCACTGCGACGGCTACAATCGGATCTGAATGATCTTCATGCAATACGACGTCTAGTCCGTTGTCCAGTTGATACTTCTCAAAATCGATCGAAAGACTGGCTTGCTCAGAGCTGTTTTGGTTGCCACATGACCACAGTAAAACTCCTCCGAAAAGAAGAGTGATCATCACGAAGATTCTATTCATAGATCTGTTCTTTAATAAGTTGGATAAAGTTAAGTGGCCCTAGGATACGATGCCACTCCGTTCACGGAATTGTAAAAAAGACCAACGAGTTTTAACAAACCTGCCCGCCGTCGGGATCCAGATAGCAGCTATCCGAAGAGATAGAGCGACTCCAATCCAATTCCTTTTCCAAGGTCTCGAGAAATTTCTGGATCGCCTCTGCCCCTTTGATCACATTGCCGCTTTCAAGCAGGTAGGGTAGCGAAGTGGCGACATTTTGCATCACATCGTGAGCAGCCACCATGCCCTTGAGGCGCTGTTCGATTTCGTCAGCAAGCTTACACTGCAGGGGTCTGATTAATGTGATCACCGTGATTTCGTCTTTATTGGAGGTATAAAACGTCAAGATAAAGGCGAATGTTTTTGCGAAGCAAACGTTTTCGTTGAACCAAAATAACAATGGGGTAAAAAGGTGAATTTGTTTGCGAACATTCTAGTTATAGATTTGCACCCTTATTTGATCACGGTTTAAAATTTATGGCTATGTCAAAAACGAAAGTTGCTATCAATGGATTCGGTAGAATTGGCCGAATCACCTTCCGAGCGTTGCTGGACAAGGCAAACGTAGAAGTGGTAGCGATCAATGATCTTACTGACAATCATACGCTTGCACACCTCCTGAAGTACGACTCTGCACAAGGTAAATTTCCTGGTACCGTAGAGGCGGACGACGAGAACCTCATCATTAACGGAACCCCAATCAAAGCCTATGCCGAAAGAGATCCTGAGAAGCTTCCCTGGTCAGACCTGGGAGTAGATATTGTTTTGGAATCCACTGGTATTTTCCGTGACGAAGCAGGTGCTGGTAAGCACATCACTGCCGGTGCGAAGAAGGTTATCATCTCCGCTCCAGCCAAAGGCGCTATTCCATTTGTGGTATTGGGCGTCAACGAAGGTCCACTGACCGATGGTGCAGCGATCATCTCCAACGCCTCCTGTACCACCAACTGCCTTGCACCCATGGTGAAGGTCTTGCAGGAGAAGTGGGGCATCGTAAGTGGTTACATGACCACGGTACACGCCTACACGGCGGACCAAAGACTACAAGATTCGCCTCACTCTGACCTACGGAGAGCAAGAGCAGCTGCCGTTTCCATCGTACCTACTTCTACTGGTGCGGCGGGAGCTGTCGGCAAAGTGCTACCTGAAGTGAAAGGCAAATTGGATGGTTTTGCGATGCGCGTGCCGACGTTGACCGGTTCCATCACGGATTTCACGTGCATCTTGAGCAAGGAAACAACTGCTGAAGAAATCAACGCGGCCATGAAAGCAGCTGCTGGTGCAGAGCTCAATGGCATCATGGAATACTGCGAGGACCCTATCGTGTCTGCAGATATCGTAGGGAGCCCTTACTCCTGCATCTTCGATTCAGATTTGACCAAGGCCAATGGTACCCTGGTGAAGGTGGTCGGCTGGTATGACAACGAAGCCGGATACTCCCATCGATCAGCTGATCTGATTGAGAAAATGGCTTGATCGGTCAACGGAATATAAAATCAGAGGCTGCCCATTGGGTGGCCTTTTTTATTGTCTAGTTTTTAGCCATGGAAAAATTCTACACATCAAACGCCCCAGCGCCTGTCGGTCCCTATTCGCAAGCTATCGGTCTTGAGCAGCTCATCTTCTGTTCCGGACAGGCCGCGCTCAATCCAAAAACGGGAAAAATAGAAACGACCAGTGTCGCTGAGCAAACCCACCTGACGCTCCAAAACCTCGAAGCGGTACTAGCAGCGAGCGGCTCAGGCCTGCAGCACGTCGTAAAGTGCAACGTGTACCTCAAAGACATGGATGACTTCCAAGAAATGAACAAGGTTTATGAAGAGGTCTTCGCACCGCACAAACCTGCTCGGACGACGATAGAAGCGGCCAGACTACCATTGGATGCGCTGGTGGAGATTGAGTGCGTGGCGTTGAGGAAATAGGAAAGTACGTCTTTGCTCTCGCAAATGCAGGGCGAGTGGAAAAGAGGAAGTGAAGGTCAACGTTTTTTAGGCATCGTCACCCATCAACTTTTTCAACTCTTCAACTTTTCAACTCGCCACTGAAAAACTCATAAACTCAACAACCTATCAACTCGCCGAGGGCGCATCAACTCTTCAACTGGAAATAGCCTAAAGGCCAGGCCAGCAAACCAGCTAGGATCGTGGGCGGACTGCGGGGCTGAGGATGCTGGCGGCCGCGAGGGGGGTCGTGTGGAAGGCCAAGGGAAGGACCGTGGGATCAAAAAGAAGGATACAACCGTCTCAACTCTTCCTATCCGTGAAATCGCCGGTGGCGAATCGACCCAATGAGTGCATCAATCGTTCATCGCCCGGATATAGACCTTCCAAGGTCCTGCGTGTGCGGCCCATTGCTTGGTTAGCACTCGCGACATTTGATAGATATGGCCGAAGTCATGTCCCGCCCAAGTGGACAAGAGGGCCTGCAACGTGACCTCCCCAAATTCAGGATGAATACCGGTCTTCGTTAAATTCTCCGGACTCAGATCGAGCAAATCCAACTCCCGCAAATTGGTGCTTCGCCAGTCGGTAAACTCGTCCAGCAATTGGGCAAGCGACTTGCCAGCACTCTCCCTTTCCTGCGCAAAACGATCGAAGGGCTCAAAGCGCTTGTCTCCATCCGACAGTATGATCTTTGCTCGCGGGATCCAGTCGGTCTTCTCGCCGTGGATCAAGTGCCCAACTATGTCGAATGGGCTCCAGGTACCGTCACCCTCATTGGCCAGCCGCAGGTCGTCAGGGAGATTTCCTAGCATCTGATGCAAGGTGCCGGGCGTTTGTCTCAGGGTCGCTTTTACCGCAGCGAGGTCAAAAGTCATCTCTCTCAGGCAATGTTGGTGTAAACCGCCTGCACATCCTCGTCGTCTTCCATCTTGTCCAGCATCTTCTCTATCTCCTCGAGTTGCTCTTCACTGAACTCAACCGGACTGGTCGGATATCGCTTGAGACCAGATTTCTTGACCTCAACCTCCTTGTCTTCCAGCAGCTTGGACAGGCTCCCATAATTCGTATAGTCGGCATAGCAGTATACCATGCCCTCATTCTCCTCGATCTCTTCCAGACCCCCGTCTATCAACTCAAGTTCTAGCTCTTCCAGGTCCATTTCCTCCTGTTTCTCAAATTCGAAAACGGCCTTCCGACTGAACATAAACTCTAAAGAACCCGAAGGGACGAAACTACCGCCTGCTTTGCTGAAATAGGATTTGACATTGGCCACCGTGCGGTTATTGTTGTCGGTCGTACACTCCACAAATACCAGCACGCCGTGTGGGCCTTTCCCCTCGAAATTGACCTCGACCAACGCCTCCGCGTCCTTGCCCGTCGCACGTTTGATAGCATTCTCAATGTTGTCCTTGGGCATATTCTCCGCCTTGGCATTCTGTATCGCCGTGCGGAGCTTGGCATTCATATCAGGGTCCCCACCACCCTCTCTGGCTGCCACCTGGATCGCCTTGGCCAGCTTTGGAAAAATCTTCGACATCTTGTCCCACCGCTTCTCTTTGGCAGCTCGACGGTACTCAAATGCTCTTCCCATGGAGTAATTTTCGCTTTATGTTAGTCCTCGATTTCTGCCGCTAATTTCAGGAGTCTTTCAACCAGATCTATGAAAAGGCGCCATTTTTTTCAACAACGGCGTTGCTGAGGTCAAAAACGATCAAGATCCAGGCTTCGCGAATTGTTTGAAGAGCACGTTTCCTACAACGCCAGCAATGACCAGAAACATCCCCAGGTAGGTCAATGCATTGAAGGTCTCACCGAAGAAGAGGAAACCAAAAGCCAGGGCATAAAGCAGACCGACGTAATTGAGAATTGACACTTTAGACAACTCTTCCGACTGGTAGGATTTGGTCATGAAAAACTGGGCGATTTGGGTAAGGATCCCTACGGCAATCAGAAAAAGCCAGTCCGTTCCCACGGGCTGCACCCAAACGAAGTAAGACCAAATCGCACCGATCGGCAGCAAGACCAACGGAAAGTAAAGGATGATGACCAGCGGATGCTCGGTAGTGTTGAGCTTCCGTACAAAGTTGTAAGCCAGACCCATAAAGAAAGAGGTGGCCAAACCGATGATCAAGTGGACGTAGGAGATCCGCACGTCAAATCCTTGTACCACGATCACCCCCGCAAAACTGATGGCAAAAAACAGCCATTGCCATCGGCGTACTTTTTCATTGACAATAAATACACCCAATATCGTAGTGAAGATCGGGGCCAGGTACTGTAGGGTCGCGGCCGTGGCCAGTGGGATCTGATGGAGCAAGTAGAAATACAGGATCAAAGCGATGGCGCCGGTCACACCACGCGCTACGAGGATGGGCTTATTGACTCCCCAGAAACTGACCTTTTGCCGCTGTAGCAAATACATGCTGATCCCCAGGGAAATGATCGCTCGGAAAAATATGATCTCGATCGCCGGAATGTGAGATATGGCCTTGACACACACCTTCATCAAGGCAAAGAATAGCGTCGCCAGCAGCATATATCTTACGCCTGGCGTCAGGAATTGCTTCATGGGGCTACCTCGTCCCGGATCAGTCCATCGACAATTTCGATCTTGCGGTCCGCCATATCGGCGAGTTGTTGATTGTGAGTGACGATCACAAAGGTCTGCTTCAACTGATCTCGTAGTTTGAAAAACAGTTCATGCATCTCTTGTGCATTTTTCGAGTCCAGATTGCCCGTCGGCTCATCGGCAAATACGA
>JBCCXG010000279.1:0-7617 GCA_039191945.1 Bacteroidota bacterium | reverse complement strand
GTCGCATTTGCTCGACCAGTGCAGCGGAGACTTCCTGATCCAGGAAGCCAAGGATCTTATCGCGATCATTGACGATGAAGGTCTTCACACCCATGGCTCCGAAAATGGTCGCGTATTCGCAGCCAATCACGCCGGCACCTAGTACGCAGATCGAAGATGGGAAGTGCTGTATGTCTAAGATACTATCAGAATCGTGGACCCTGATATTGTCGAATGGGATGTTGTCCGGATGGTAAGGATAGGATCCCGTTGCGACCAAAATGTAGTCACCTCGTATGGTTTGTTCCAAGGCCCCGTACACGTGGACCTCATGCTCATTGATGAAGCTTCCTGATCCTTTGAATACATCGACGCCATGCCGCTCCAGGTTGTGTTGTATCACCTTGTCCATCGATTCGGTCACCACATTCTTTCGATACATGAAGTCGTGTACCCCGGTTTCTCGACCCAAACTTTTGTCGATCCCAAACACCCCTTTTTGATAGATTCCGGACAGATATAAGGCCGTTTCTTTTAACGTTTTTGAGGGCAGAGTGCCTGTCTGGACACCTGCACCGCCGAACCGATCCTCTTTTTCGATGATCGCCACCTTTTTTCCGAAATAGGCTGCCTTGACGGCCGCCTTTTCACCTGCAGGTCCTGACCCGATGACAATTAGATCGTAGCTTTTCATTGGAGCAAATGGCTTGGATAGTTGAGCTACCAAGATAGAGCAGTGTCACCACAATGCAATAACCTGTTGGGTTCGACGGAGCAGGCTGAGAATGTCGACTTAGCGAAGTGATCACATCCAGTTCGTGATCATCGAGCGACTTATTACCTAGGCGATCGGCTGTCAATAGGATAGGACTCTTGGTCTGGAATTTCGCTGCATGGAGGTCCGTTTTAGCTTGGTCGAAACGTGAAGTGGGATACAATGGGTAGCGCTTGACGTCCTCAAAAAAGATTAGGTGGACAGAGAGGTATTCAATATCTTCCCCGCATGATACTGAGTATCATCTTCGTCGCTCATTGGGTAGGTGATTTTCTACTCCAAACCACCCCAATGGCCGTTTACAAAAGTTGGAGCCTGAAGTGGCTGACGATTCATGTCATCGTCTATACAGCAGTGGTGACGGTTTTCGGACTTTTTGTTTTCGATCTGGCCCTTTTATGGAAATATGCCCTCTTAAATGGTGGGATTCACTGGGTGGTTGATTTCTTCACATCGAAGGTGGTATCAAGGTACAAAGAGAAGCCTAGATTATTTTTTGTATTCATCGGATTTGACCAGCTGCTTCACATCCTCTCTCTGCTGTGGACCTACTACCTGTACTCATCACCAGTAACCTGAGATTTTTGGTCATTGTCATTTGCTGCCTGTGGTCCTCATAAGGTTCAAAAGGGGGTATATGCCATACCCATTTTAAGGTTTTTGAAAGATAACGGGATTTATTTGACTCTAAATTAGAAATAGAATTATTTTTATCTTATATTGAATTTCTCAAATAGTTGTCGAGCCTATAAATCCAAATAGAAATGAAATTTGTCCTATTAGGAGTGTTCCTGGTGGGTACATGTAATGTTATAGCTCAGCGCCAGAACACTACTGAACCTTCCATTTATAACACTTTAGAAGAAGATTTGACTTCGCTAAAAACGGTGGCAGTGGTCGAGTGTGAGAATACGAAAAAGGAGTATGCCTATTTCTTCTCCGTCGACGGGAAGCCGGTCATTACTCAGCGCGCTCCGGAAGAGGTGACAACGATTGCCCTTTTTCCGGGAGTACACGAGCTCAAGTTGAAATTTCAGGCAAAGGGAGAGCTTCCTTTGACCGTGGATAGTTTTGAAGCATTGGAATTTCTCAAAGGTCATAAATACACTGTGAGGTGGGCATATAAACCAGGAAGGGGAGAGTACCCGACGTCTACATATACGGCAAGGTTGCGTATGTGGATTGTGGATGATAAGAGCGGTGAGACTTTAGCCGAAAAGATCGTCAACGGGAAAGGCGATTTAGTAGCGGGGAACTAGTCTGGTTCGTCTTTTTGAATACGACGAGATTGTAGTACCCGTATCTCCTCCTTGCTCATCGTAGTGTAGGACTGGATCGCCCGCGTCCCGGCAGCAACAGTCTCAAAACCATTCTCTAATACAATTTGGTCAAACGTCAGCTGACGGTTTTCGTGCTCAAGGTCTGCTAGCACTTGGTCGACTCGTATACCGTCCATGAAATCCTCAAAAGTCTTACCCATTTCCTGATGAAGCAAGTAGTCTAGGGTTGTTTCAGAGACCGATACAAGCTGGGCCAGGTCTTGTAGTGCGAACTGCGGATGCCGAAACAATCCATACTTTTTGACCCTTACTTGTAGATCTTCGATACAGTCCTGCGCCACCTGAGGAGATAGGCGTTTCTCAACGAACCTTTTGGTCACAGACTTGAAAGTCAAGGTAGGGGCATCATAAAACCATTTAACGCCAATCCAATAGATCATGAGCGTAAAGGGCACGTATACCCACTCATAGGTAATGCCTAACTCTTCGAAAATGAACTGGTACGGTGAAATGTGTAGGGCAATCACCGGTAGCCAGATAGCAAACTGGAAGAGTAGGAAAAGGTCTAGAAACTGTTTGAGCCATAGAGAACGAGGTGACGACTTGTAGTTTTTGTAAGTGGTGAGGCCCAGAACGAGGTAGCTTGTGATCACTAGCCACACCAGTACATCGCCGTAGTCATTGAGGTAAGTGATGGCATTGGTCGCCGTTGGCACTTCGCTAAGAAGTGGGGTGCTTGGCAGGATCAGCTCTCGGAAACTCCATAGACCGACGATGAAATGTGATCTGTCTTTGATCGATGGCTGAAAACCCGGTTCCAACTCCGACCTCAGGAAGAGGTAAATGATCGGACCGACCAGGATCAGATGATAGAAAGGGAATACCTGAATCCAAGCGGCGGTCTCGTTTTTCCATTCCTTAAGGATAAGGCCCACGCAGGCCAGAAAAAAAATGAAGAGCAGTCCTGCAATCAGTCGGTTGGACTTGGGATTTCTCGTCTCCTTTCGGAGAATCACTACCCCGAGGAATAGGCCCTGAATGGCCAGGAGCCATATCAATATTGTCCAGATATTGAATACCAATTGTAATTACTGGTTTGGGACGAATTTAAGGAATAAATGGCATCGGTGTACGGATGCAGTGAGTCATGGGTGCAGCGGTTGATAAGTGTCATACCAATCCCATTCAGCTAGACGGTGTTGTGCTGGATTCTCCGCCCTTGGGACCATAAAAGATCACCCATGTCCGGAAATCATCTGTGAAATCCTCAAAATAGTGAGATTGACCTGCTGGAGCGAAGAGTAGGTCGCCTTCGGTGAATGATGTTCTTTGAGTGCCTCTCACAAAGGTCCCGGAACCTGAGATGATGATGTACACCTCGTCCTGATCATGAGGCTCTTGCAGATCGACTTTGTGCGGCTTATAGATTTCGATGAGGAGTGAACCGTGCTGGAAAAGTTTGGTAAAAGTCTGTTGCGACCTTGATAGTCGCTTCAACGCTTCTTCGGAGGTGATTTTCATCTTGGGGTTAGGATAAAAACGACGCGGCGAAAGATAGAGAAAAATGTTTGTTCGCAAGGGGTATCCTACACTTCGGTAGCCTGCAACGCCTACAATTGGAGTACCCCAGGCTGGGTAGATATTTTTATTCGTCGACTTTTTGTCACTATCTACCTGAGGGCGAACCTTGATTCAGTCGGTTTCATCCATCACCCTAGCGTCAGGGCACTCTTGTTGGTCAAAAAAGGGAAACGTGGGGGCTAAGAAGTGGTACTAGTCGTTCTCGGGTATGGCATATCGGAAGGCCAACCCCGCTGAGATCATCAGGCCATTTGTCGTGATGTTTTCTAGTTCCAAGCGATCGTCACCTATCCTCACCAGGTTGAGCGCAATATCCACTTTGTCTCCCTCGGCGAAGAGCCTGTTGTTGCTTCCAATTCGATAACCTACTTTCGTATTAATCACCACTTGCCTGCTTAAGTAGAGGTCAGCGTACAGGCTCGGCTGAATAAAGTTTTCTTGCAAATAGAGATCTCGATTACCCAATTTGTAGGTGGCAAACACACCCAGGAAATTGAAGCCGTAGAGGAGCCTATCGTTGGCTGTGATTTGTAAGGTACCGTTGATTGGCAGTACCCCGAACAGTCGTATTCGAGGAGTGATGTTCCAGTCGAGTCCAAAAAGGGGAGTGAAAAATTGTCCTGAGAACTCCGTATTGGTATAAAAACCGAATTGGAGCATAGGACCAGGCTTATCACGATAGGTGAACAGTCCGATCAGGCCGAATTGGTACAGATCACTATCGATTGCAAAGGCATCTCCGTTCATTCGGTGGATGGTCATCAGCGTCCAGGACTTCTCATCATCTAACTTGCCCCGGTATCCAATATTGAATCGAATGCTTCTGGGGCTGAAGCTTGTCTCATCCAACGCCAGATGGTAGCCGCCTAAGGCAAAACCCATAGGAATCACGCCCTCGTTTTTGAGTAAGATTGGCGTTTGGGCAGTGAGCCTCAGTGATTGAAATTCGTCGTAGTTAGCGGTTTGTAATCCTTGCAGGTATTCTATTTTTGCAAGATCCAAAAAACCTTGGGCTTGTGTGGCAAGCTTCAGGCTCAGTAGGAGTAGGATCAGCAACCACCTCATCGATCAGCCACCCGACCAGGTGTCATATACCTGAACACGTTCCCAGAGGTGCTGATAGCGTTTGATGTAGTCCTTGTGGGCTTGATGTTCCTGGTAGATGTCTTGATCTTCTTTGCTCTTGAATGAGAGGACCAAGCTGACGCTGTAGCTATTGTCGACTACGTCTCTCGGAGTGCCTGCAGGTCGACCAATATGGTATGTCTCAATAGTGTCAATCCTCTGGAGGTAGGGTTCTAGTCCCTGCATAAATTCAATAATGGACTTTTCGTAGTTGGGATTTCTAAACCAAAAGAAAACGACATGCAGGAAATTCTCCTCTACTCGATCTTGAGCATGTGCTGCCACGGGTGCTAATCCTAAGGTCGTGAGTCCAGCAAAAGCCTTGGCAAGGAACGATCTCCTTTTCGTAGGTGTAGACATATTGGTAACTTTATTTCTCATTGCTGATAAAGGTAAAAAATCAATAATAATTTGCCATGAGAACCTACTTACTCATACCGTTACTGGTATTTTTCTTGATGAACTGTCAAAAAAGGCGGGAAATGCCAGTTTCTTACTTGCCCGAACACACCAACTGGGAGGAGGCACGACTTCAGAACCTCTATGCTGACGAAGGCTGGCTCAACTTGGCGGGCTTGTATTGGATGGAACCGGGTGAGTACACCTTTGGTAGCGACTCCTCTAACGATTTAGTCTTTCCGGTGGACTTCCCTCAGGAGATGGGAAGTTTTTTCGTGACTACGAATCGCGTACTGCTGACCAGTGAAAGCACTGAGATCACCGTAGATGGTAGCCCATTGGATGGTCCGACAGTGGTCTATGATGAGACCAACGAAGCGAATGCTGAGATGGTATTTGGTGACTATAGATGGTTTGTGATCAACCGAGCGGACAATTTGGGGGTGAGGCTGCGCAACTTACAGCATCCGGCGCTGCACCATCAACTGGATATTCCCAAGTATCCTACAGACTACCGGTGGGTCGTAGAAGCCTCCTACGTGCCTTATGATACGCCCAAGTCCATCGCTGTCGAAAATATCCTGGGCTTCAGGTATCAGATGCAAATACCCGGACAGCTTCAGTTTGAAATAGAGGGTAAAGCGTTCACCTTAGAGCCGATACAGGAGGGTGACGAGTTTTTCATCATTTTTTCCGACGAGACCAGTGCAGTAGAGACCTATGGCTCCGGTCGCTACATGTATGCGGACATGCCGCAGGGTACTGAGGGTGTCACACTAGATTTCAACAAATGCTACAATCCGCCCTGCGCGTTTACTGACTACGCCACATGCCTGATCCCTCCTCCTGAGAACCAGTTGGCTCTGGCGATCCGTGCGGGGGAGAAGGACTTCCATATGCCCTAAGTAAATTTGACATGGGCCTCAAGAGGCGGCCTCTAGGGCCTGTACGGGTGTTCTTCCTAACCTAAAGAGCATTTTACCATGGCTCAAAATGGCACCCAGGAAGGTCTTTTGTGTATGATAGGCTATGCCGAACTCATTGGCGGTGGCAGCGACGATTTTTGAGAGCTTGCCATAGTGTATATGGCTAATCGTAGGAAATAAGTGATGTTCGATTTGGTAATTGAGGCCTCCAATCGCCCAAGAAAGCCATCGACTTTGTGTTGCAAAATTAGTTGTTGTTGATAGCTGGTGCACTGCAAAGTTGCTGTCGACCTGTCCCTTGTGGTCAGGTACTGGAAAGTCGCATTCGGGCATTACATGGGCGCTTTGAAAAACGAGCGACAGCATGAGCCCGGTTACAAAGTGCATCAACAAAAAGCCAGTAATTATGAGCCACGGCGCCATGTCCAACATCAGTAGCGGGAGTAGCAAGGTATAGGCCAGATAGAATAACCGCCAGATAATGATGCCGGCCATGATGCGGTTAAAGTCTCTTTCAGTCTTAATCAGGCGCATCTTTCGGTATCGAAACGCCCGCACGATATCGTTGAAGGCAAGCTTGCTTAGGGTCATCAAGCCGTACAGAAACCACGCATAGACATGCTGGAACCGATGGATTCGCATGAGCCTTTGATTGGGAGAGAAGCGAAGCAAAGGTGTAACCAGCAAATCTTCGTCACCGCCATCGATATTCGTAAAAGAGTGATGTAAAACATTGTGCTGCAATCGCCAGATCTCGGAGTGGCCACCAATAAAATTCAACACCAAACCCATGACGCGATTGATCTTGGAGTTTTTGGAATAGGCTCCGTGGATGGCGTCATGCATTACGTTGAGGCCCAACCCAGCAGTGCCAATCCCCATCAAGGTCCAAAGTAGAAAGAATACCCACAAATTTGGAGCATAGCCCCCTACCATGAGGAGATAGGGTACTAGCAAGAGCATGATCATAACAATGGTCTTCCAAATAATCTTGCTCCCTCCGTGTCGGTTGAGATTATTCGATTTGAAGTAGTCGTTGACCCGCTGCTTGAGGGTTTGTGAAAAGTCTGCCTGTGTATTATTAGAAAACCTGAAGGTAGTTAGTTCCATTCCATCAGTTAGTTAGGGGCCCCACGCGTCTCATGGACATTCGGTGTAATGATACGCAAAAAATGTTTACGCCCTTTCCCGTGTTTGATAGAATGTCATTTACCCTCAGGTTTCCATTAACATAGCGTCAAACTAGCCTATGTTTCCTGCGGCAACTTGGTATTGACAACTTTGCCATTTTTCACCTCACCGTAGTACACTACGTTATAAAAACCTTCATATCGTCTAATGGACTGGTGCAACTGTGCAACGTTTTCACTTCGGATTTTCACACCTTTGTTCTCACCTTGACGACGTAATTCTATGTAATAACCTGCTCTCAATTTGACAGGTGTTGTTGATGGTCTTGCCAATTTATTATGCGTTTTAGTTAATTGAATCTTTTATATCTCGTCACTATTCTTCCGGTGGCGTCGAGCTAAAATTGCCTTCGGCATCCACG
>JBCCXG010000278.1:0-7626 GCA_039191945.1 Bacteroidota bacterium | reverse complement strand
GCTCCCAACACTTTCCGTATGCTGATCTCCTTACTTCTATTCGCCACACTGTAGCTCACCAGGCCGTACAGGCCGATGGCGGCAGTCAAGATCGCGAGCAGTGCAAACAGCGTGAACAAGCGCTCCATCTTCAACTCTGAACTATAGAATCGCGCAAAAGACTGATCGACAAATTGATATTCGAAAGGTCGGGTAGGTTCAAAAGAGCGATAGGCATTTTCCAGGTGGTCCATGGCGTCTCTCAGCTGATTGCCATTCAGCCGGACGATCATGTAGGTGAGGTAGCGGGGCTCAATATGCATGATCACGTTTTCGACCTCGTGATGTAGGCTCTTGAAGTTGAAGTCTTGGACAACACCTATTACCTTACCTACTTTGAATGTGTCGGCCGCTGTCCACATCTTCCACTTCACGCTCTGTCCCAAAGCTTCTTCAGGGGAGCCCAGACCCAAGTTCCTGACAGCTGTTTCGTTGATAATATAGGCCTGAGACGCATCTGTGACCATATCCTGAGAGAAGCTTCGCCCGGCCACCATGTCCATACCCATTACGTCGATATACTGGTGGTCCACAAGAAACAAGCTGGAGGAAAACTCTCGCTTAAGCAGCTCCGGGAAAAAGGCTCCGTCGCCAGCCACAAGGTCTCCCGGGATGCCGTAGCAAAAGGAGATGTTGTCGATGCCGGTATGTCCGGAAAATGCAGCGCGACTGGCTTCCAGGTCCTGTCGGAGGGAGGACGTCAGCTGCATGGTCAACAAGTTTTCCTTTTGGAAACCCATGTCTTTATTGACCAGATAGCGATATTGATCACTGAAGATGAGTGAAATGAGTATTAGACTTACCGATAGCACGTACTGTGCTGCGACAAGTATTTGTTGGGCACTCCATTGGTACGTTCGGGCTCCGACCACTACACGAATGGTACGGCCGCCATGTAGAACAGCAATGGGTTGAAATCTTGCTATCACCAGTGCTGGGTACCACCCGGAGAAAGCTCCCAGTACCATAAGACTGCCAACAAATATCGACAGGTGCTCGACCGTAAATACCTCTTTGAGGCCAAAAGATTTGTCTGCAAATTCATTGAACACGTCGAGCCCACCGACCACCAGTGCAGTAGCCATCAGCCCAGCTATGAAGCAGTACAAAATCGATTCCATCACCGTTTGCGTCAAGAGCTGCATTCGAGTGGCACCGACAAATTTGCGAATGCCCACTTCTCTGCCTCTGTTGATGGATTGTGCGGTAGTAAGATTGATGAAGTTCAGGCACGCGATCACTAGAATGATGGCTGCTGCGATGCCCAGGAAGAGGATCGACTGGTAGTTGCCAACCTCAGCGATTTCCCACTGGAAGTCTGAGGAATGTAGGTGAATGTCTGTGACCTGTTGGAAGAAAGGCATATAAGTGAGGCCGACTTCTTGCGTGATGGGATGTGCGATCCCAATGATGTACTCCTGGAACTGTTCTTGCAGTAATTGAATGTCGGTCTCCGGCGCAACTTGGAAGTAGGTATAAAATTGCTGCCATCTCCATGATTTCATCCTGGATTCTGAGACACTTTCTAGCAGCCAATCGAAGGAGAAGATGTAATCAGGCCTGATGTGTGACCGAGTGGGGAAGTCTTTGTAGACGCCCACCACATCCACTGTACTGCGGGTCAACTGTACGGTCTGTCCCTCCCAAGGGATGTCCCCAAAGAACTTTTTGAAGGTAGATTCCGAGAGTAGCATTTTCCTTGGAGCTCCCAGATCATCCAGATTGCCAGCAACCAGTTCTACGTTCAGGATGTCTAGGGCCTCTCGTTCGGCGTACACTCCGTTTTTTTCGGAAAATACCCGCTCATCAAGATTGAAAATCGTCCCTCCGTAGTCAAGAAATACCCTTCCCACCTTGGCAAATTGCGGGAAGTCCTCCCGGGCACTAAGGGCATACATTGGGGGTACAATGGGGTAGGAGGAGGAGATTCCTTTTTCTTTAGTCACTTCATTGTAGAAGCGAAATTTCAGATGAGACTGGGTCAGGTGGTCATCGTAGCGGAGTTCGTCATTGACGTACAGTGAGACAAAAATGGCACAGGTGATCCCGGCCGTTAGTCCAATAAGGTTGATGGCGGAAAAGCTCTTCTGCTTCCAGGCGAGGCGGATGGCTGTTTTGAAATAGTTTTTGAAGATGCCCATGGTATTCAATCTTGAGTTTTTTTTGATCGGTCTGGCTACCGAAGATCTGAGCAATGAAAGCATATCGAAGAGGTAAAGACACTGTGCTGCAAAGGCCCCATTTCTTTCCACCCTGCGATCGAAGAGTTCGTAGAGATCCCCCTCTAATCCTTCGAGGTGGCTGTCTTTACAGAACCATCGAAAGAATTGTTCCAGTAGCGCCGGTGGATCTACTTTTTTCATTCCAGGATGAAATTAGGGATCAGTCGTGCCATTGATGTTCGGCGCTCATAGACTTGCCTAAGGACCCTGGTGGCCGCCGCGGTCAGTACATAGTATCGCTTTCTTCTGCCGCGCCTTTCGGGAGTTGCCTCTTCCATTCGCGAGGTGAGATAGCCTTTCTCCTCGAGCCGATTAAGGGCCGTATGCAGTGCACCCACACTGGGCTTACGACCGGATCGCTCTCGGAGGTCGTCTTTGATGGCCACGCCGTAAGCATCACTTCCCAGGACACCCACCGTGAGCAGTACCAATTCCTCAAACTCGCCAAGAAAATCTCCCTTCATTGCTTTTATGATTCCGGTTTGTAGAGTGAAGTTAGTTAATATTTCTTGTTTGTAGAGTAAAAGGTAAAAAGGAGTGCGACTTGGTCATCAATCAATGACAACGACAAGTGTGGGGGCAGGGGGTTTGCTCTGCATTGTTATCTTTACTTTATCCCAATTGGCAAGTAGCCGGTGTTCTTAGATACACGGGGTAGGCAAGAAGTCCAAACTGATGAAAAGTGCCCTTGCGTTGATGATTGTAGCCTTTTCCAGCGCTCTGCTCTGGTCACAAACGCCGCTTGTCCATGCACACGCACACAATGACTATGAACACGACCGGCCCCTGCTCGATGCACTACACAATGGTTTCGTCTCTGTGGAAGCGGATGTTCACGCGATAGATGGTAGGCTCTATGTGGTACATGACCGACCTAATGATTTGACAGGCGTTCCTACCTTGGAAGACGCTTACCTCAAGCCCCTGATGGAGCGCGCCCAACTGTACCGGGGGAAGATCTTTCCCGGATACCAAGGCTTCTTTTATCTGATGATCGATATCAAAACCAGTGCCGAGCAGACCTATCCGCTGTTGAGGGATGAGCTGGCCAAATATGAAGCCATGCTGTCCGTCGTGGAAAACGATGAGGATCAGCCCCAAAAGGCGGTTAAGGTCTTCATTAGTGGGAATCGGCCGTTTGAACAGTTAGAGAGAGATCAGGTGAAATACGCTGGTCTGGATGGCCGACCGGGAGACCTGCCATCTGCTTATTCAGCCGCCATGATGCCGGTGATCAGTGACCATTACCGCAGATTCTTTGCTTCCCGGGATCTGGAGGAGATCCAACCAGAAGAGGTGATAAAGTTAAAGGCGATGGTCCAGCAAGCACACAGTGAAGGACGGCGGGTCCGTCTTTGGGCCATACCTGATCATCCCGACATGTGGCGCTTCCTGCGATCATTAGATGTCGATTTGATCAATACGGATCACCTTTCTGAACTACGTGAGTTCTTTGTAGCTGAGGGAGATTGATGGTCGCGAGGGCCTAAGGATACCTGGCTTGTTGATCCGAATAGACCTGTCCAATTGTCAGAAAGACTTTAAGAGAGTCGTATGCCCCTGATTTAAATCATCAAACAACTACTCCAGACCTCGCAGCGCAGGAAGGTCTTCTGATAAAGCCTCAAATACCCCTTTGACGGGCATACTTCCAACTGCCATTCTGCGCAGTCATTCCATTCATTGGTAAAGGATTAGCTAACGATGAGTGCTGTTAGCGCCCCAAACCTGACGCTAACAGAGCCTGTCTACCTTCATCTGCGGCTAGGAATGGACCGCCCCAGAATCCACTGAGAAGCAGTAGAGGCCCATTTGCCTGGGCAGATGGCGGGAGTAGGGCCCTTTCAGCCGCGAAAGAATTGTTAACAACCCTTTACTAATCTATGAATTCACTACTACAAAAAATTGCCAGGCCGATCATGAGACACGTGTGTCTTATACTCCTGGCGCAGGCCATCAGCCTACAACTGCTGGCCGCAGAAGACCTCGGTGCATCGGCCGCGGCCTTCGAGCGAACGATCTCCGGTACGGTTACCGACGCTTCCGGAGAAGAGCCTCTGATCGGAGCTACCGTACAGGTCAAGGGAACGACCCTGGGTACGATTACGGACATCGAAGGCAAATATCAATTGAGCGTGCCGGATGACGCCCAAACTTTGGTTGTCTCTTTTCTGGGTTACCTGAGCCAGGAATTGACCATTGGCAACCAGTCAGTGATCAATGCATCACTGGAAGTAGACATCGCAGCATTGGAAGAGGTCGTGGTTGTCGCTTATGGTGTTCAGAAGAAGTCCGACGTGACAGGCGCCGTGGCTTCCACCAAAGAGGAGGACTTCAACAAAGGCGTCGTACTCAATCCCGGTCAGTTGCTGCAAGGTAAAGTAGCGGGAGTCAATGTGACCAACGCCAGCGGCGAGCCAGGAGCTGCACAAAATGTCATCATACGGGGTATAGGTAGCTTGCGATCGGGTACTACACCTTTATACGTTGTCGATGGTTTCCTTTTGGACAATACCGCCAATGGGGTAGCAACCAACCCGCTCAACTTTATCAATCCCGACGACATTGCCAGCATTGATGTATTAAAGGACGCATCAGCTGCAGCCCTCTATGGATCCAGAGCATCGAATGGAGTCATCGTGATTACTACGAAAAGAGGACAGGCCGGTCGCACGCAGTTCAGTTTGTCTGCGTCTACCGCTTGGTCTTCTATGGCCAATCAAATCGATGTCTTTGATGCGAATGAATTCCGTACGGCAGTGAATTCCATCGGCGGCGTGCTCGACGATCGGGGAGCCAATACCAACTGGCAGGACGAGTTGACCCAGACGGGTGTATCTCAGGACGTTAATCTGGCGATGAGTGGCGGTGGCGAGCAGTTCACCTATCGTGCCTCCGTGGGTTACCAAAAGCAGGAAGGTATCCTGAAGAAAAGTGAACTCGAGCGCTTTTCCGGTCGGCTCAACGTGGACCAAACCGCTTGGGATGGACGGATCAAGGTCTCCTATAACCTGACGGCTTCGCACATGGTGAACTTGAGACCTCAGATTACGAACACAATCGCAGACATGTTGGACCTCAATCCAACTTTCCGGCCCGACTCAGCGGGTGTACCTTCCTTCTTGCCGGAAGCACGCATCAATCCGGTCCTACGCAACCAGTTGTATAGCGATGAGGCCACTCAAAATCGAATTTTGGCCGGTATCTCTCCCTCGATTGAGATTGTGAAGGGGCTGGTCTACAAGTTCAACCTGGGCGTGGACTATTCAGCGACTACGCGATACATCCAAAATGAGGCCGTTGTCTTGTCGCAGTTTGACCAGCAAGGTTCACTGGAGACAAGGACCGCAGAGAACCGAAATACACTCGTAGAGAATACGCTGGCTTATACCTATGAGACGGGAAGACACTCCGCCACCTTCCTGGTGGGACATTCTTATCAGCAGTTTTTTGACTTTGGAAGAAGTTTAACGCAAAGTGCATTTCAAGAGTCCCCAATTGAACCTAAGTTTTCATTTCACGAAAGCCCGGATCCTGAGGTAGGCTTGACGACCGTTGTGAATGCTGAAGCCGAAGAAAACGAGCTACAGTCCTTCTTTGGTAGGTTGGACTACAACTTTGATAGCAAGTACCTGTTGACTGCTACCTTCCGAGCGGATGGCTCTTCGAAGTTTGGCGAGGACAATCGATATGCCTACTTCCCGTCCTTTGCTGCCGGATGGAACATCACTCAGGAGAGCTTCTTCAACAGTTCTTTCATTGGCAACTTGAAGTTGCGGGCCAGCTGGGGGCAGACGGGTAACCAGGAGATCCCTCCGAAGATCACGCAGGCTAACTTCATCGAGGGAAAAGGTCAGCGTAGACCCTTCTCACAGCTGACGTATCCGCTGGCGGGAGACGAAACAAGCATTGATGATTATCCCGCCGGATTCTCCTTCGTGAGATTGGCCAATCCCGACATCCAGTGGGAGGTATCCACGCAGACCAACGTCGGGTTAGACTTCGCGTTGTTCGACTTCCGATTGACCGGTACCATTGACTACTTCCATAAGGTGTCTGACAATATCCTCCTGGAGGTCATCGCGCCGGATCCGATTTCACCAACTGAAAGGTTCTGGACCAATGTCCCCGACTTAGAGATTGTCAACAATGGCCTTGAATTGTCATTGGAGTTTGCCAGTGCGGCTGGTTCTGAATTCCAGTGGTCCGTCGGTGGTAACTTCTCGGCGATCAATAATGAAATCCGGGACTCACCCTACAAGGTGCTGACGACTGGGTCTGCGATCGGCGGAGGTCAAACAGGTGCGACCATCAATGGTTACATCAATGGCGAACCAGTTGGGGCGTTCTATTCACTAGTGTTCGACGGCATCGGAGAGGACGGCTTCAGTGAATTTGTCGACCTGGACAACGACGGTGAGATCACAGACAACGACCGACGAGTCAATGGTTCGGCTTTGCCTAATGTCTTGTACGGCTTCTACACCAACATGCGCTACAAAGGTTTTGATCTACAGATCAATTTCAACGGAGCAGCAGGAAATGAGATCTACAACCACAACCGGATGGAGCTCTTCAACCGTGGCAAGCTTTCGACTTCGAACAATACCACGGAGTTTGCCACCCGATTCCCTAACGAGGCCAACACCAACTCCAATACGGTGTCCACCCGATACCTGGAAGATGGTAGCTTCCTGAGGTTGAACAATGCCTCTTTGGGCTACACGGTTACTCCGTCAATGCTCGGTTTGGGGGATAATGGCATCACGAACCTCCGCGTCTTTGTTACAGGACAAAACCTATTTGTCATTTCTGACTACAGTGGATTTGACCCGGAGGTCAACACCGGTAGCAGCAGGGATGGGATACAGACCTTTGGCATTGACCGTCTGACTTACCCGATGGCCCGGACCTTCCTCATTGGCATCAACGCAAACTTCTAAACGCAAAACATCAGCATTCAAAATGAAGAACTATATCATATATACACTATTGATCGGCATCCTCTTCGTACCGAACATGGGATGCTCAGATCTGGATGAAAATGTACTAGACGAAGTCCTCGAAGGTTCTGGGACGGCGGATCTGGTGACTGGATCTATTGCTCCGGTTTATGCTTACCTCCGACGCGGGGTATGGAGACACACGACAGGCTTTGGTTTGCAAGAAGTAGCTTCTGATGAAGCGATTTTGCCCAACCGAGGCGGACGAGATTGGTTCGACGGAGGAAAGTACTTCGAGGCGCATCGTCACACCATGACCCCAACCAACGTGCTAGCCCGAGATACTTGGAATGGTATCACGATCAATATCTCAAGGGCGCTCACGGCAATCGAAGTATTGACGCCACTAGCCGATCAAGGTG
>JBCCXG010000277.1:0-7632 GCA_039191945.1 Bacteroidota bacterium | reverse complement strand
GGCCTTTTAGACCCCGTGTGGCCAGAAACCATTCGGCTACCAGACGCAGGGGGTCAGTTCACAGAAGACATCATGGACGTTGTACTCGGTGACTTTATCGACCTACTAGCCAGTCTGCCCAACGTCACCGTATTCACTGCTCATAGCAGAAGTCCCATTTATCAGCGGCAAATATTTGGGAACACAAGTAGAGCCGAATGGTTGCAAAAACCTTTGGATTACGACCTGACGGCGGTCAATGCGTATCGCGGGACCAACCGACAATTGCTCTTGAAGTATTTCTTTGCATTGGGGCACGAAGGCTTGATCAATTTGACACGTTGTAGTTCCAACTTGCAAAATGTTGTAAGTCCAGTAATAGGGACTGGGAGCTCGCCCGGCGAGTTTTGCTACGGTACAGCCAGACCTGATCTCAGCGTACCGCCCTTGTCCGGCTATTTCGGACCGAGTTGTGAGAACCTCAGACCCTACTTTTCTCTAGAAGGTACAAGGAGTTACAGGATGCGAGCTAGAGACTTCACCGACTCAGGTAACCTTTTTCAATACATCGAAGAGCAAAATGCGGAGCAATTAAACAAATTCGTTCTCGAGCTCATCAATCCGACGCCGGATGTCGAGACCTTCATCGACCGACGAATTACTGAGTCTGGAGGATGAGTCTGGTACCAACTATATACACGATGCGGAATCGAACGAGGACCCAAAGCACGTATCATAAGCTCCTTGCAAATAAGTGGCGAAGATGAAACCATATCGAAAATGCCAGAGTCTAGGTGGTTTTTCAACAGATAAGACCAAGTCATTTATTGCGCACAACTTTCGGTGGCTCATCTTATTCATTACACTCCTGGCCCACACACAATTACTAGGTCAGCCAATGGCTTTACCGACCGAAGCCTGCACAAAAAACTGCCTCACTTACGCAGACATTGAAGATCAGGAGGTAGACTATAACGGCAATCGGCAACGACTCGCTTATTCACTAGAGGATTTCCTAAGTCTCAGCTCGACAGATATCAGTACGGCCAATACCGAATGCGTCGTTGGTATCTATTCACGCTATGCCCTTGGCTTGGATCTTGAGAAATTGGAAAACGATGAGTTTCCCTGGATGCTATTGATTAGCCACCCCTACAATGCATCAGAATCAACTCCGGATGCAGATACTGGACTCATGCTGGACAAAGCTGATTCATACAGTGGCATCCTGCGAGAAATGTGCTTTGAACCTGTAGATGAAGGATGGATTTCCATTGCCAATTGGGGCAAGCTGGACCCGTCGATCACGGTGCCAGCATTCAGGATGACCAATGGCAACTATTCTGAGCTGGGCCGGGTCTCTAAAGGCACTGAGTACCTCATGCCCTCCTCGCCCGGTGAGGCGTATCTCCAAGATGAAACGGTCCGCGAAAAAATCTTCGCCAGTGGTCGTCTGATCTCCACAATCATCGGTCCCAATATACCCGTTCCAGGATATGATGAGGGCATCTATCCCAATCTAAAAAGAATGATCGAAACCATCTGGACGGAAGAAGAAAGTGCCAACCGCAAGTACTTTCAAGATGCAAATCTGAGAGGAGCCTACGAAGTTTTCATCAATGACGAGGAAAAGCTCACTGACCTCATCGGAAACGAAATCTTCTTTGAAGGTGACCCAGAGGTCATCTACGCGCTTGACTGCATGGGCAGACTCTATATTTCAAATGCTGACAACGACCCAGAGCTACGGAGGATCTCACAGTTCTTAGGAGGTGGAGCTGTCGCGGCAGCGGGGCGAATCGTGGTTGACGATGGAGATGTGCAGTTTCTTGGACTCAATAGTCTTGAATATCGTCCTCCTTCCGCATTCTTGAGTCGACTGACTGATAAGTTCCCCAATGTGCTTTTCGAGACGCCGTTTGACTCATTTCTTGAGCCTTTTGGCCGCCAAACTTGGAGATGTGGTGAGATTTCTGTTAGTGCACCGATCTCGGGAAGAGAACCAGGCATCTTAGAGACCCGGTATGACCGCAAGTTCCAAGTACCAGCAGCAATCGAAACCTCTTCCATTGTCGCCAATGGTCTAACAGTGACGATCGAGCTTGTCCTACCGGGTGGCGTAGTGGACTTCTCTAGCACGCTCAACTACATAGGCAACCCAACGTCGACTCGTGCCTATGATTTTCTGAGTGGTGACCTTGAGGTGGGTGATATCACACGCTTCAACCGGATCGAAATACAAGCCTCGATGAGTAACGATATGGGTCAAGCCACTTTGTCGATCAGGAACTGCCAAGATTGTCTGCTCCTGCCCGAAGTTCGAGGAAACAGATCACTCGCTGGTAGAGGCGAGACAACTGAGACCTTCTACACGCTTGAGGAATTTGTTCGCAATGCCCTTCCTTTCCTACCAGACGATCAGTTCGATCCTCCCTTTGACCCCTCTTCCGTCGCCAACCTCGAGTGTATGACCGGGAGCTACGGTAGATACAATCTAGGGTACAGTAAGGAAAAAAGTGATAATGGTCAGTATCCATGGCTCATGCTGGTCAGCCATCCCTACAGTGCCAGTGAGGCAGCTCCAATTCTGAATAACTCGGAAGGGAAGCGCATGATCTTTGACAAGGCTTCTGACTTCCCAGACGTCCTTGAACAGATGTGTTACGAGGCGGTGGATGAAGGTTGGATCTCCGTTGCAAGATGGGGCCTCCTGGATCCCGCGGTAACAACCAATGCCATTCGATTTACCAACGGCAACTACTCTGAAGCTGGCAGGATCACTCCTCAAGGTGAGTTCCTGGCAGGAGGTTCACCAACAGACGAATTTCTTGAAGCGCCGGGCACAGCCATGCGACTCGCAGAAATAGGCATACCGATTTCCCGATTAATCGGACCCAATTTTCCGACGCCGGATTTCAAAGAGAATCAATTTGGATTCCTCAAGACCCTGGAACTGAGTCAGTGGACCTTCGATGAAGGATTGCAACAGAAAACCCCACTGGTCTTCAACTACATTCAGGATCCTGCCATAAGAATGCCGTATGAGGTGAAAGTATCTCCAGATGGCCGGCTTCGCGACGCGAATGGCGCTCTTGTTGAAACGCTTAATGGTTACAAGAACAACTTTGTCATTGATTGCATGGGTCGAATGTACCTGACGAACATGGATGACCCCAGTTCCTTAGTGAGACTCCACTCTCAGTTTCTGGCTGGCGGAGCGGTGGCGGCTGCCGGAGAAGTGCAAACTGATAGAGGCGTGATCGAGCATGTTAATTTACGAAGTGGACACTATGAGCCTCCGGCTCCGTTGCTTTCAAGGGTTCAGGACTTCTTTCCCGACGCTAGCTTTGAAGACTCCTATCCTAATCCAGATTTCGACTACGAACAGTCTTGGGTCTGCTCAACGATCATGCTCAACGCCTCAGTCGACGGCACTGAAGTAGGAGCTTATGCGCCGCGCCTCGACGAATTCCCCAGGTTGATGATTCTGCCTGAGAGCATTTCTGTTACATCCGGTAGCGCGACTGGGAGATTGGAACTACAGACCTTGGCCCGATCGGTCATTGATGACGACCCGATTCCGATTCCCTCGGACAAGATTGTCTATGTCCCAAATCCCAGCAATCCCAGCCAATACAGGTTGTCAGCCACTTTGTCTGATGGTGTTGTAAATCCTGGGGATAGTGTTTTCTTTTTCTACCTTACGATGGCGGTGAAAGACGGGGGCACGGGCCGAGGACGAGCGTCGCTGCTCATCGATAATTGCGCTCCTTCCAGCTCTGGCTTACTCGGTTCACCAGATGTCATAGCCTCTATTTCTGCGGAAGACAACCACATCGCCTACCCCAACCCTGGACGCGATCGTGTGTTTGTGCAGTTTGACAAATTAACGCTTGTCAAGAAGTTGCACTTCATTACCCTTGATGGCAAACGATACTACCCCTCTTGGTCGCTAGAAGGCCATACCCTATCCATTGATACAAAATGGCTGGAACCCCAGGTTTACTATTTGCAAATAGAAACGAATCAAGGACCATGGGAGGAGAAAGTGATCATACAGGATTGAATGCTTATGAATGAAGTGAAAACACAAAGTGTAGTTTAAAGAGGAAACGAAAGCCTATTGGACATCGCCATGGCTTTCGTGACAAGCTGATGTAAACCAAATGGACCAAATTGAAGTGTATAGCTCCTAGTCAGCCGCCAAATTACCTTTCTTGGATTGGAGAACAGATCAACCTTCGGCTCCTGATAGGCAGCCTATGTTGGACGATGTTGAGTCTATCCGTCCCCTCTGGAGCAGTGGCCCAAATGGCTTTGCCCCAAGAACAATGTAGGCTGGCATGTCTGACCTATGAGGATATCCGCGAACGCACTGTCGAGTACAATGGCGTGACACAAAGACTAGCCTACTCCTTAGAAGACTTCCTCGAGGGCGATTTTGAACCCATGCTAGACAACGAGATCGTCGCGAATACCGAATGCATCATTGGGATCTATGCAAGGTATGCTTTGGGTTTCAGCGAAGACTTGCAGGAAGCAGGAGAGTACCCTTGGATGATGTTGGTCAGTCACCCGTACAGTCAAGCAGATATCGCCGTTGTGGATGGCCCAGAAGGTCGAAGTATCCTAGACAAAGCAGAATCACTGCCAATAGCTCTCCGCGAAATGTGCTACGAAACGGTCGATAACGGTTGGGTTTCAATTGCCAATTGGGGCGCACTTGACCCATTGGTAGAAGATTTTGCAGTCCGTTTCACCAACACCAACTTTTCCGAAGTCGGAAGAATAACTCCGGGAGGTGAATACGTAGAAATCGGAACAAACACACAGCGATTTCTGGCAGAGAATGAGCCCACCGATCTTATTGAATCATTTGAGTTAGAGATATCGGCCATTTTCGGTCCCAACTTCCCGACTCCCGGTTACGATAGAAGTATTTTTGATCCGCTGATCAGCATGGGTCCATCATGGTGGGAAAGAGATGGCAGCGGTGAGTCCTTTGGCGTTCCCCTTACCTACTTCCAAGATATCGAGGCACGTGAGGCATTTCGGGTCCAGGTAGTCAACGGAGAGTTTCGGGACGGTCAAGGCGTCCCTATCAGTCTGTTGGAGGACGAAAACATGATTTATGCCATAGACTGCATGGGACGAATGTACGCAAGTAAGGTTCGCCCTACAGCGGTACCACCCGTCGTGAGTCACGGTCAGTTACTTGGTGGTGCAGCACTGGCCGTTGCGGGTGACCTCCGAGCAGATAATGGAGTGATCAAGCATGTGAACGTAAGGAGTGGTCATTACGAGCCACCACCGGAGTTTCTGACAAGGACCCAGGAATTCTTTCCAGAAGCAGAGTTTGAAGAAGCGTATGCGCATCCCACCTTGGATTTTTTTCAATCTTGGGTTTGTGAAACCATCGAAATAACAGCGGCCAAGGACGGTACCTCACCTGGGAGATTTGGGCCACAGGATCGTACGGGAATTGGAGAATGGCTGTATACCAGAAGGTTCGATCCACCAGTAGTTATCCCTGTAACCTCTCCTGGAACATCTGGTACCCTCAGGCTGGAAATGACGGTGCTCAACGGAGAAGTCTATGAAACAGAGTTTGCTGAGTACGAGCCCCTCCCAACGGGTGATGACTACTTTCTCTCTGGATTCTCCTTTTTGCCCGGCGAGGACGTACACTTCACGAGCATAGAAATGCAAATCGAAGGAGGTAGCGGCTCTGGATCCGCTCAGCTGATCATCGACAATTGCCCAGAATGCCAGGAATTTTCCGAAGTCCGAGAGGAGAATCAGACCCAAGCAACAGGCCAGCAAAGTAAAATCTTCTACAGCTTTGATGAATTTGTCTTCAACGCGCGCTCTATCAACCCAGGAGACCAGTTTGTGCCAGGATTTGATCCCAACTTTGATCCGAGCGGGGTTGCCAACACGGAATGTATCACTGGATATTACGCGAGATATGTGCTGGGTTTTAGCCAAGAGAAAAGCGACAACGCCGAGTTTCCTTGGGTGATGCTGATAAGTCACCCGTATGACCAAAACGATGCGGCTCCACTAGCATCTTCCATTCCCAACAAAGCGCAAAACTTTGATGCCTTCATTGAAGAAATGTGCTTTAGCCCAGTTGACTCTGGATGGATCTCGATAGCCAATTGGGGCAAAATTGACCCCACAATACAGGGTTCGGCGCTCCGGCTGACCAATGCCAACTTTTCTAGCAACGGCAGAGTAACCACACAAGGAGAGTACCTGCGACAAGGTTCGCCATCCGAAGAGTTCTTAAGTCATCCCAACATTCAGAGCTTCCTAAGCAGTCTTCCATTAAGCCCTACTGCGATCTACGGACCACATTTCCCCGTACCAGGGTACAATGCAGGTGTCTACGAAGAGCTACGCATGATGCTACCTAGTAAATGGAATGAAGATGGTAATACACTATATCTCACTGATCCTGCTGCTCGATCTGCCTACCAGGTAGATTACAGTGGTGCCGAGCTTACCTATGCCGATGACGGTGGTCCCGTGCGGTTGGAAGAAAGAGAAAACCCCATTTTCGTCTTGGATTGTATGGGTAATCTCTACGCATCCACCCGAAGCGGCCCGCAACGCCATAGTCAGCTCCTTGGAGGCGGCGCAGTCGCCGCTGCGGGTCAATTGTACGTTGAAGACGGCACACCTTTCTACCTAAGTGAGAGAAGTGTGCACTACTTGCCGCCTTCCGACCTCCTGGAAAATATGAGGGGAGTGCTTGATCCAACAAGTTTTGAGTCGTATTGGCTAAATCCAGACCCTAACTATTCTGCTAATCAAGGATGGAATTGCGAAGTGATTGAGTTAAGACCAAAGTTCGATGGCGAGACCGTACGATTCGGAAGTACAGATCCAGATCAGGTATCGCGCAGACCTCGAAGGTGGCAAATCCCATCTACGATACCCTTGATAGCTGGCGCTGTCACAGCTCAGGCGACCTTGAACATTATTGCCACATTTACGAATGAAGTAGGACTCGTGGCCAACATGGAAGTGGAATACAAAGCAATCCCTGGAGACAACCAGAACTTCTATCTTGAAGAGGGACAATTCCGCCGCACGAGTCAATTCTATCTACCGGGAGAGCCAATAGAGGCTGGGCAATATCAAATTTTCTCGAGAATCAGGGCAAGTATCTTCGACGGCACTGGAGATGGGGAGGCGCTCATCTCCATAGATAATTGCCAACCCAGCAACCTATCGACCACGGAGGTCGTCACGTACGTCGACCTCAACGCTGATCCATTGAAGGCCTATCCTAACCCAGTGAAAGATTGGCTACAAATCTCGGGTTTGTCTCAATCAGGGGGCCTTCAAGAATTATTCGTAACCGATGTAAACGGAAGACCTGTCGATCTTCCTGTGATCTCACATCAAGGTAATGGGAACATAGCCCTTGGTACTCAGGCATTGGCTCCAGGGATCTATTATGTGTCTCTAAGGTTTGATGATGGCACAATGAATCAAGTCAGGGTGATCAAACGATGAAGACCAATGGCTGAGAAAAGTAAAAAAAGAATGACAAAAATGTGAATACGAAACTACTCGTCGACCATCGCACTCTTGTCGCTACCGACGACATTGAAACTCAATGGAGTTTGTTGGGAGAAACTG
>JBCCXG010000276.1:0-7712 GCA_039191945.1 Bacteroidota bacterium | reverse complement strand
GGGTATCGACGTTTGTCGCTTTTGCCACCAATACATTCATAAGCTTTACAGTGAAAAGGAGCTCGGACGTCACAACAATACGCTCGAGAAGCTTCTTGCTGACGAGCAGTTGCAGCAGTACCTGGACCGGGTCAATCCGAGGCGAGCCCGGGACCATCGGAAAAGTGCCGATCCTTGAGGGTCACACGAGATAGATCCTATTCTTGATGGCGTAAATCACGAGTCCCACGCGGTTCTTGACACCGAGTTTCGCAAAAAGGGACTCCCGATAGCCATCTACGGTTCTTGGAGAGACGCACATCTTGTCAGCGATTTCCTTGTAGGTGAGTTCTGTACAGCACCATTTCAGAAATCCCATTTCACCATCGCTAAATGCCTTCTCGGGACTCGTGGGTATTTTGATCAATATTTGTCCAACCCGATCATCAACATAGAAGCCTTTGTGTACCACGTCCTCAAGGGCGCGGTTGAGCTCATCCGGCGCTACATCCTTCAAAAGATAGCCCTTCGCACCACACTTCAGCATTTTTATAATATCTATCTCGTCGCCATACATCGATAGCGCCAGGACTTGTGTGTCCGGTCGATGCTGAGACAGCCATTTGGTCACTTCAAAACCGTCCATCTGCCTCATCTTGATGTCGACGAGCGCAATATCGATATCGATTTCATCTTTTAGCCGATCGAGGAACTCCTCTCCGCTGTTGGCTTCAAGCACGACCTGAAAGCCCACGAAGCTGTTGACGATGCGCTTGATGCCTTCTCTGAATAGCTTATGGTCGTCTACGAGGGCTACTTTCTTCTTTTCCATGACTTATTGGGTATTGGGCGCTGAGGTGTGAACGACTAATGAGATCTGCGTGCCCTCGCTGGGTCTTGATTCGATCTGCAAATCTCCTCCGATCTGACGAGCTCTTGATTGGATACTCATCAGTCCGGTGCCGGTGCCGCTTTTTGTAGTTTCGTTGTCGAAGCCGCAGCCATCATCGGTCATCTTCAGCGTAAATCCGTTTTCGCGGTTCGTTAAATGGGCCGTGATTTTGCTGGCTTGCGCATGCTTTATGGTGTTATTCAATACCTCTTGCATGATCCGAAACACGCCGACTTTTTGGTCTTCGGACATTGGCGGTTCTTCTCCGTCGATCGCCAACTCACACACTATGCCACCTCTTCGCTGTTTGTTTTTGAGTTCGAACTGGATCAACTCCTCCATGGTCTGACGCTTGATGTACTCCGTGTTGACGCTACGGGTCAGACTTCGGATATCGTCTATGGCTTCGCCGATCAGTGATTTGATGCTCTCAATTTCGTCCTTCTGGCTGTCATTCACATGGTTGGCCAGTACGGTAAGATTGGTCTTGGTCAGAGCCATCAAGGGGCCAATATTTCCATGAATCTCCCAGTAGAGGTTGTTGATCGTCTTGATTTCCGCCTTGAGTACTTCGTTTTCGTGTTCGACTTTTAGTCTTTGCATTTCTAACAGGTGTTTTCTTTGTCGTCTCTTGTAAGCCACGGCGGCAAGGATCACAATGACGGCAAATAGGACGATGAGTCCCGTTGACACAATGATGGTAAAAACTATTTCTTCATTTGGTGTGAACATTGAAAGGCCCGTATGAGTCCCAAATAAAGAATATAATTTGCTCCTTTGACAATTGTTTGTAACAATATATCGGCTTGCAGCGCGTATTCCTCCCGAAGAAAATTGTATAGTCCGTTGAAGACCACCACACTCGAGTAGAAAATGATCATGGAGATACAGACCCAAAAAACTGGGTGGCGCAAGATCGACAAGTCCGCGATCGGTTCGAGAAGGAAAAGCGTGACGGTGCTCATGATGATGATCATCAGTCCCATTAGATTGTAGGTATACCCAGGAAAATCAGTCAGCGTCTGCAGGGGTACCATGTAAATAGGCACCAGGCTTACGAAATAGACAATGGCCAGGATCATGATCATGCGACGTACACCCTTTTGTTTGTTCTCTATGTAGAAGAAGTAGGACAGCAAGGTGAATTCTGCAACGGCATAGAAATGATACAATGGCAAATAGCCTTGGTCGATGCCCAGACCATGATGGATGATGTTTACCGTCAATTCGACCAGCAGAGAGAGTCCCAATAAGTAAGGAAATACCTTGAGGGTTGGTGGGTGCTTTCTTGCCAATAGACTAGCAAGAAAGGCCAAAATCAGCAGCAGTAGATAGATCAGGTGCGTGATAGTCATTATTCAGTCAAAATGGAGCTCTTAAGTCGAGATCACGCACGGCTAGATTATCTACTGCTGGTTGAATGGATACCTCAGAGTTCGTTGACCTTCAAGTGTCCACCAATTTCGAAGAGGAGCGTAGGCTCTGCGGAATCAGCTACTGCGGCTCGGGCAGAAGCGTAACCCATCTTTTGGCTAAACTGCAACTTTTGTTCCCGAGGCTTGGCGGAGAAGAGGCTGCGTTTGCGGTCATCCGGGCCGACCTCTGTTCCCAAATCATTGTCATTTTTGTCGACACCGACCAATACAAGCGTCATCTCTTCGCTATCGGGAAATTTCCCAAAGTAGAATCGAATCCCCTCGCATCCGGACTGGGACAAGAGCAGCATCAGCACATCTTTGTCAAATGTAACAGCCGCAACATCTTCTCGATCGATCTCTTTGTCGTTGACAAATTCCTTGATAAAACGAAGGGCCGTATCAAAGGTGATGGGACGCCCTACATTGCTGAGTGGCCCCTTGGGTTTCGGGAAGGCGTATTCAACGGGCGTTTCTATTTCTTCGAGTTTATCACTGTTGGGAGCGAAATGCATGGCCCGGAGCGCGATGCGTTGGTCATCAGGCGCGCCGCTGGGGGGAGGGATGTCACCGATTCCTCCGCCTTTGCTGCCGTCTTTGCCAAATAGGCTTCTTAGTTTTTTGATCATGGATTTCAATAGCATGGATATGAGTAGTTAGATTTTCTTACTCCAATCTAATTATTTACCTCAATGATCCTTCATTCTGCTGGAAGCACCTAGGGTGATTTCACCCTTTTATGGTGGTGGATTTACATGCGCGCCGCAGGGCGTCAAGGGTCGAATTCAGGTGTTTCTGCGATGGCATGGGCCCTCGTTCCGGTACTACTTTTGATCCATCGGGCCTTCAAACAGGTGAGTGAGTTTCGTCCCAAACAAGCTGGTGAGCCAACTCGGGACGATTGACAGGCCGTTCGCTACCTAGCTGGTGGACGGCCCATTTTTTATTCGTCGCAATATTGACGGTTGGCCACAAAAAAAGGCACCCCGAGAGGCCCCTTCTGCAAACTTGTTGATCAACTCCTATTTTTTTGCTTTCCCTTTTTGTTTCATCAGCTCTTTGAACCACTTCTCATTTTGAGTGGAGCGCTCGCCAGGATTGCCAAGATCTACCTCTACCTTCTTTGAGTAGTTGTTGAGCAGGTGATCAAAAGAGGGATAGATGGTTCTAGATGATGATCTGTATAGCGTTGTTTCCTTAGTCATGGCGTGTAATAATTAAGCGTTGAAACCTTTAGTCTTATTTCAAAAGTACCTCATACTAACTGATCAAGCAAGCGCCATAACTCGTTTTAGATGAATGGTAGCTATTTGTAGTCAAATGGAATTTTCAGTTATGAGCAAGAAAAAATCATGAATGAGCCTGTTTTCACGCCTTAGCACCGATTTCTACCCATTTTGAGGCCAAATTCCCGTTCATTTGGTTCTGATGCGGGTTCATCTGGACTGATTCCATTTCATCGCCGTAAGCGCTGGAATACACGGTTTGCTCACTCAGGCAGCGATACGGTACTCACCGGAGACAAAGGCGCAGTCTTATCTGCCGGGTATTTCCTCACTCATTTTTTGGACATCTCGCCTTGTTGAGCTCCATGGCGTACTTTGTCTGAGCCCAACGCCAACTGAGTTGGGCGACCTGTGCCAGGGGGTGCGCACCCCATGACCCGTCTCGAAACTTCAATACCAGGCTCGGTTGGCCCTGGTGGTCACCAATGTACCATTCGCCGCCAGCATTGCGGTACTGATGGGCTCCCGCCGCCGCGTCACCAGCAGTGCGCCCGTCAGGAATGTCACCTTCCACGTAGAAAGAGCCTTCGGAATCTTGAAAGAGCCGACCTTCTGGGCAAAGGTGAGTTTCCTTCAAGTTGCTCGCCGATCCACTGCTGAAGATGCTCGAACTGGTATAAGATGTGATTTTGGCGCCCGTCAGCCGCCGCACCATCTCCTCAGCATCCATCCCGGCAATCTGTACAGTGGTCTTGGGGGGCAGTCCGTAGGCCGGAATGGTGGCGGTGGCTGTTTGAGTCTCCTCATTCAGTCTCGTAAAGGTGTAAGTATAGTTGCTCATGACGATGCTCAGCGACTCCTCTACAAGCATGCCCGTCCAGTAGTAATTGTATCCACTTATCCGGGCCGTGCCATCGTATCGTCCATCGCCCAGTGCTCGGATGGTCGTAGGGTGCGGGTGATCCAATCGCGCATCATGAATCCAGCCCTCGAGTTGACCATCACTGTTTTCGACGCTGAAGGTGTAAAGGCCATCTGTAGAGCGAAAATCTCCCAGCAGCGGTTCATGCTGAGCAAGTATGCCCGTCGTGGCGACACAGAGTAAGAGGACAAGAGCGTTGCTTTTCATATCGGGAGTTTGGTATCAATTTAACGCCTGTTCAAGAGTTTTCTTCAGTTAACGGTATGGAGTTTTTGTCAAACTCCGCTTATATAAAACTTTAGAAGAAATGAGGGAAAGCGCCTACACGGTCGTTATATTTTCGCCTTCAGCTTGGATCGGGGACGATGTATCATTCGTCTTTGTCACGACCATTATCACAGATCATTTTGGCATGATTCCTGTTTAGAGGAAATACCAGAAAATGGGTCAGAAACTCGTAGCACCGCGAAGAAGTATTGAGGAGCGAATTAATTAGTGTAAATCGATAAATAGTTTGTGTTATGAGAGCTGTGAAGTATGTGATCAACTACTTTTTTGGAAAACCAACCGCTTATAGCTTGAGTCGTGATAAGGCCGATCCCAGTCAATACGCTGTGATTTATGAAGGTATGGCGATCTACACAGGGAGCTACGAGAGCTGTCAGCGGTACATCAACGGTTAATTTCATCTATTTTGCATATCGAAGGGTGGTATTTGGAAGGGTTGTCCTTTCCTTAGGCCACCCTTTTTGTTTTGGGATCATGGCCTCGGACGCCACAATTGAATAAGGGCCTTACTGAAAAATGCATGTGGGGCTGAAGATGCGCCGATATGAATTATTTTACGGGTCACATCCTGACTATGTATATGCGATTTGTTTCATGGTGAAGGCCAAAAGATTTTTTGATCTTGCAGTAGATGATCGTCATTGGAAAGCGCTCTTTGAGACTCATTTCCAAAACCTCCAGTCGCTCAACGCGATCTCCACACTTTGGATTTCTGGTCTATCCAAGCTCGGTATTGATCAAAGCAAAAGACCATTGGCTGCCGAACTTACCGCTGCTATCTCTCCTTACACGGGCTACGAATTTATCCAGACAGACCAACACTTGATCTTACCGCAAAGGGAATGGTATGGAATGATCGCCGACTATCAAATGCCGCTCACTTGTTTTGTAAGGAGACCCTCGGAACTAGGCTATTGTGATGAACCCGATATATGGCATGACGTCATGGGGCACATCCCTTTTCTCGCAGAGCAAGCGTACTCGGACATGTACCAGTTGCTGGCGGATACGTACATCAAGGCGTTTGACCTTGGCGATCGTGATGTGCTTCAGGGATTGGACTTTGTAGGGGGTATGCTCATAGAACTGGGCCTCATCAGAGAATACCATGGCATCAAAGCCTTTGGAGCTACGTTCTATTCCTCTTCGGAAGTCTTCGAAGCTTTCAAGCCCGAAAACCAAGTCGAGTTCAGCTACGATGCGCTGGGGTCTGGAGAGAGGTACGATCGGCATAGCTTTCAAGGGAGGTACTACATCTTCGATTCGTTGGACCAACTGGTGGACGTGATCCGACACCTAAGGTCGAAGTTGTCCTTAGCTTAAATCGTATCTGATGCCATGGCTAAGCCTCCCTTGCTCGCAGGTAACCGAACTGACAATGATCAGCTTCTTTCGCTTTTTATTTGTCCGTTCTTTCATCGTAATATTGTAATATAATTATGGGAGTTACTAAAATTCAGAACTACACGGAGGAGCATAACGAGCTAGCAGTCTTCGCAAAGGCTTTTTCTCACCCCGCGCGGGTTGCGATCCTTACCTATCTGATCAAAGCGAAAGCGTGCATCAATGGGCATCTCGTAGAGGAGTTGGGATTGGCACAGGCGACCGTATCCCAACATTTAAAAGAATTGAAGAACATCGGTGTTATTCAGGGAACGGTCGAAGGCACGAGCGTCAACTATTGTATCGATCCCGTGGTATGGCGCCTGATCAAAAGCAGATTTGAGGAGATCTTCAATGGATTTGATGACTCCTCGAAGTGCTGCTAAGTAACGATCATCATTTCAAAATTTCAAAAAGAATCGCAACGACCAAAATGTATCGACCATGAACAATGAGCAAGAACTGAAAGATGTCGTCAAAGAGAAGTATTCCCAAATCGCCCAACAAGGAAAAGTTGAAAATGTAGCATCATGCTGTGGTGCAACGACCTCCTCGAATAAAGTGTACAATATCATGACAGATGACTACACGGATACGGGTGGTTACGTGGAAGACGCTGATCTTGGCCTGGGCTGTGGCTTACCCACTGAGTTTGCACGGATTGAAAAGGGAGACACGGTGATAGACCTGGGCGCTGGTGCTGGCAATGATTGTTTTGTCGCCCGACACGAAACAGGTGTAGAGGGTAAGGTCATTGGCATCGATTTTACGCCCGCGATGATCCAAAAAGCCCGCGCCAACGCAGAAAAACTGGGTTATAACAATGTGGAGTTTCGCGAAGGCGATATCGACGACATGCCGGTCAATAATGATGTGGCAGATGTCGTAGTCAGCAATTGTGTATTGAACCTGGTTCCCAACAAGGAAAAAGTGATTCGTGAGATTTTCAGGGTTTTGAAACCTGGAGGTCATTTTAGCATTTCGGACATTGTCCTCATTGGAGCTCGGCCCGAGGCGCTACGAAGGGACGCGGAAATGTATGCAGGCTGCGTGGCCGGGGCGATTCAGAAATCGGATTACCTGTCGGCGATCAAGACGGCCGGCTTCGAAAACATCACCATCCAGAAAGAAAAGACCATCAACATTCCGGAAGATATTCTAGGCAGATACCTTACCTCCGAAGAAATCAAAGCATTTAATGAAGGTGTGACAGGCATTTTTAGCATTACGGTTTACGCGGAGAAGCCCGGAAATAAGGCCCAAAAGCCCAAAATCCAGCTGGGGGATTTACAATCGTCAAGTTGCACACCAGGCACGGGCTGCTGCTAGGGCAGGGGGATGGTCTTGGTGGCCCACCTATTGGTCTGATGAAATGATCGGACTAGGAGACTAACCAATCTTTAGCTTCTTCCACGGAGTCAAAGACTCGTGTACTGTTTCCAGATACCCGATTGAAGGCGTTGAGTAGCACCTTCTTCGCACCGACGATCCCAACCGCCGCCCTTCTGATCGTCAAGTGACTGGTTGCCTTGCCGCTTTCCTGAGCTTTTTTGACCACTTCCTTTACCGCGAAGACACCTTCTACATTGGACAGTCTCAGCAGGGGT
>JBCCXG010000275.1:0-7720 GCA_039191945.1 Bacteroidota bacterium | reverse complement strand
CCTCTGCCTACGGAATTGATATCCCCTCATCATCCTTGCTTTCAAAACATATTTCCATAAGCAGGCTTCGGCCTTCGTCATATCTGACCTTAAGGAATTCGCATATGGCTGAAGCTTCTTGTTGTAATGGCTATTTTTCTTATTGGTCATGGTGTTAACTGATTTCTGGTTGTTTTCACCCACCCCCTTTTTCCCCCGCCAGCGGGGGACAGTTTAGGTTGATCAGTTAATTGTTTGCATTCTTTTCTGTTTGAAACTTTTCATTCGCCTTTACGCAGTTTCTCCAGACGCCCCATTGGCAGTAGGCAAAACTTCGGTCAAGACGCCATCATCCGCCCTACCCCCACCGAAATCGCCCGCCGAGCTCCAATACCTGATAAGCCTGTCCCGCCTGGGTGGCTTCGCGTTCGAATACCGCCGGGTCTTCCGTGTTGAACTCGAACATGTGGTAATGGCAGGGGATGACCATCTTCGCACCGATTCGCTGGGCAAAGGCCACGGCTTCTTGTGGATTGAGGTTCCCAGCCACCCGGCGCTCGGGCTTGTTGCCGTTGATGGGTAGAATGGCCAGGTCAATCTCGAACGGCTCGAGCGCATCAATGATCTCCTCGTGCCATAAGGTATCACCGCTGTGGTAAATGGCGAATGCGCCGAACTCGAAGACGTACCCCATGCATTTGTAATTGCCGGCCTCGTCCGTGTCCAACTTATTGTGGGCTGCCGGAATGCCATGTACCGTGATGCCCTTGATGTCTACCTTCGTCCCCTTGCTGAGTCCAATCGGAAACGCTGGATCGCATCCCACCCGATTGGCAACAAAGTCCCGGTTTGCTTCGGGAATCACAAATTGGATACCGGCGTTTCGCTCCAGCACCGGCTTGAGGGTATGGGCATCCAGGTGATCAGTGTGGTTGTGACTGGAGGTGACAATGTCGATGAAATCGAGCTGCTCCGGAGCCAATACCTGCTCGGACATTCTCACGTGCGGCTTTTCCGTCTGGGCGTATTTCTCGGTCAGCGAATCGGAGAGATAGGGGTCGATCAAGACGTGCCTTCCGTTCCACCGTAGCAGGTAGCCACTCTGTCCCAACCACCACAGTTCGAATCGATCTGGGTCCGCCCAACCGGATCGGATTTCTTCGATCAGTTCGTCGTCTTTGCGGATCGCTTGAATTAGTCCCATAGAAGATCAGATGCTGGCCCGGACTTTTTCGGCGCCCTGTACCATATTCGTCAGCTTCTTGCGCGCCGCCCATCGTGCAGTTTGGCTGAGGCCGCAATCTGGAGCTACGGACAAGCGATCGGGTGATACATATTGGAGGCACTGCTTGATACTGCCAGCTACATCTTCGACCGTTTCGATGTAATAGCTTTTGACGTCGACGATACCGACGGCCACGTCCATTTTCTTGCCGATCTGTTCGATCATCTCCAACTCCGCATACTCCCTATTGGCCATTTCCACGTGCATCTCATCCACCTTAAAATCAAGGAAATCCGGAAACATGGGCTTGAGTTTGCGATATCCCACCGCATGTCCCTTGTAGTTGCCAAAACAGAGGTGGGTCGATAAGCGGCATTTCCCATAGACAGCCTCCACGGTCCGGTTGAAAATATCTACGAATCGCTTCGTGTCTTCTTTGTAAGCATAGCAGCTCATGGAGGGCTCATCGACGGTGATTTCCGTACAGCCCGCGTTCACGAGTCGCACCAATTCGTCCCGGACTATGGGAATCAAAGCCTCGGTCACGGCGTACCGATCTGCATAGTCTTCGTTCGGAATAAGCCGACCCGACAGGGTGAACGGCCCGGGAATGCTGGCCTTCAGCGTAGGGCCTGGTGGTGCCAGCCTCTGCAGTCTTTCAAATTCTTCCACCGCCCCCAGACCATGGGGCGCCTCGATCTTACCGGTTATCCGATGCTTGCCTCGCTGATCGTGCGCTGGGGGTCCAAAGACCCTGATCCGATCAGCGTTTTGCTCGATCCCGGTCAGGAAGCCGTAAAACGAAAGGTTGAAATCGAAGCGCGTTTGCTCTCCATCCGTAATGACATCCAGCCCCGCCGACGTCTGGTCGTGAATCGCAGCTACCACGGCATCGTCCTGGATCTCTGCGATTTCATTGCGCCCAAATTCCTGGAGGTGCTGACTGGAAAACTCTAGCCAGGAAGGAAAGGGGTAGCTACCAATGACGGTGGTGCGGATGGGTCTGCTCTTCATGCTTGGAAGATAAGTATTTTGGCTAAAGGTGGGCAGTAATACGGTGGGGTGCCCTGATCATTTTGACCACACTCACTCGGCCGGACGCTTAAGTGTGAAACTGATAAGACAAGAGTGGCTATTCTCTCCAGTTTCCTTCTCCCTCAAACTTCATTATTAGGCATATAACGTATTTATCATCATATTGCTACCAGATCAATCAGCGTCAGGCACCCTGATAACACAATGCGTATGAAGTCTCTCCTCCGATTGTTGATGGCACCCCTGGTCTGGTTCCTTCAAGCTTGTAGCCCCTTGGGGAAGCCGGTGGACCTGGCCCTTTCTGACAATTTCTATTACAATAAATCCGAAACGGACATCATCTACAGCTCGATGGGCAACTGGTTTGAGCTGGGTAAGTCGCCCCTCAACGCCGACCCCGAGAGCTTCATCGTCCTCAATGACCACCTGGGCAAAGATAAAAATCAGGCCTATTATCGGGAGCACGCGATCACCGACCCCGCTTTAGACCTGGAGAGTTTCAGGGCCAGTAATGAGGACTGGATGTGGCACATTGGCATGGACGACCATCGGGTCTATGCCTTTAGTCACGATGTGATCAATGGGGAATGGCAGTTGATTACGAAAATCGTGGAGACCGCGGACCCTGCGACTTTCCAGCAATATGATCTTTATTGGTCCAAGGATGCTCAGCGGCACTTCTACAACCATGAGGCGATTTCGGTGGACTACGCCACCTTCGAGATCATCAACGACACCTTTGCCAAAGACAAGGGCCAGATCTATCTTCATTATCAAGGGCGATTCGAAGCCATTGCGGGCGATGCAGAGCATTTCGTCAAAATGGATCGCTATCACGCAAGGGACTCTTCGCACGTTTTCTTCTTCCTCACTTATCTGAGAGGAGAGCAACAAGAGACCCTCAAGCAGGTCCTATTCCAAGATGCATCGACCCTCCGGATCGTCGAGGAATCGTACCTGTTTGCTGATGATGCCGTGTACTACCGTGGCACGCCTTTGCTGCAAGCAAATGCTGAGCAGATGGTCATCTTAAGCGAGACCTACGCCAAGGATGACCAGCGCGTCTACTACCAAGACATTGAAGTAGAAGGCGCTGATGCCGCTACTTTTGACTTTGATGACAAGCAGTTTGTGTACCGGGACAAACGCCATAGGTACCGGGATGGCAAAGTTTGGCATAAGGACGAGGGAACTGAAAATGCCAGCTCAGAAATGATGGACCTGTCCGACGAATAAACTCCGGACTTTGAAAAAGGCGGCTGTTCCACAATAGACGGCTCGCAGCCCACCCCCTTTTCGAGACGCAGGACTCACTCCGACCTCAGCTTGTTGGCAGGATTGTCCATCGCTGCGCGCACAGACTCGTAGCTGATCGTCAATAGACTGACTAGCAAAGCCAAGACGCCCGCTAAGAGGAACAGGTCCCAAGATAAGTCGATCCTGTGCGCCATGTCTTCCAGGAGTAAATCCATGAAGACCCATCCAATGGGTATCGCAATCACCACCGCCAATAGCACCAATCTGACGAACTTCGAAGTAAGCAGCATGAAAATCCGGCGCGAACTGGCTCCCAGTACCTTGCGGATGCTCATCTCTTTGCTTCTCTGCGCGACCATGTGAACGGACAGTGCCAACAGCCCCAGGCAGGCGACCACGATAGAGAGCGCCGCAAATACGACAAAGATGATCTTGGCCGTGCTGATCTGGTGGTACATGCGTGCAAACCTCTGATCGAGGAAGTCATAGCGCATGGCCTGATTGGGCACAAACTCATCCCAAGTGTCTTGCATATCCGTCAACGCAGCGTCAGTGTCAGCGGAGATCTTGAGAGAAATCGTGGATCGACCGTTTCCATAGACCAGGGCCAGAGGGCGAATGTCAACAAAGAGGGACTCGAAGTGAAAGTCCTTCATCACGCCGATGACTTCGTAAGTCTGATCAAACATGTCAATCAGCTGCTGTCCGAGAGGTTCGTCTAGGCGCAGTGCTTCGACCATCTGCTCGTTGATGATGATGGACTGAGACTCATTTCGCGCACGGCTGAAGTTACGTCCCTGGAGCATCGTGATTTTCATGGTGGCCAGGTAGTCTTCATCCACCGCCCATCGGGCTGCTTCCATGCCATTGTCCAGCTGACGTCTTGCTTCCTGCCAATAGGATCGGTTTTCAATGGCGCTCCCCTCTACCGGCAAGTAATCACTCAGGGATGCTTCCAAAACGGACGCATGCTGCAAAAAACCTTGCTTGAGGGCCAGTCGCTTCTCAGGGGTGAGTGTCTCCAGACCTGAGAGGTTGACGACTTGTTCTTTTTCATAGCCGAGCGCTTTGGACATCATGTAATCAAACTGCCGATACAAGGTCATGGCGGCAATAATCAGCACCACGGTCGCGGCAAATTGGAAGACCACCAACACACTGCGTAGCCATTGTGCATTGGAGCCTCTTTGGCCTTGACCTTTCAATACGTCCACCGCATGGAAACCGGACAAATAGAGGGCCGGATAGGCGCCGGCACAAAGCCCAAGTATCAATGCGCCTCCCATCAATGAAGGAAGGAATCCGTAGGACAACCAGGGCATCTCCAGCGACAGGTCGCCCAACTGGTTAAACGCCGGAAGCATCAACCAGGCGAGGCCCGTCCCCAGCGCCACAGCGAGCGTGCAGTAGAGCACCGACTCCACGAGGTATTGGGCCACCAATTGCCGACGATGGGAGCCCAAAGCCTTGAGCACACCCACCTCTTGTGCCCGCTTCATCGATCTTGCGGTGCCCAAATTGACGAAGTTGACAGATGCCAGAAGCAAAACCAGTACCGCTGCGATGCCAAAAATCCATACCAGCTCCGCTGAGCCGTGGCGCAAATGATCACCCACCTCTTCGGGGTTCAAATAGATATTGCCGACCGGCTGCAGGTAATACGATTGGTATTGCTGCTCGGCTTCCAGGTTGGTGGCCCCCACCTCACGCATTCGTTCCACGACAAGGCTATTCCGTAGCTCTCGGGTCTTTTGCTCGACGAGTACCTTATCCGCCTGGGGTGTGAGTCGGGTGTACAAGTCATAGTTTGAACAGCACCAGCCGCTGGTGCCCGGCCCCGACTTTCTGCCTACCAGCGTCATGACAAAGTCGGCTTGCAAATGGTGATTGCTGGCGAAGTCCTCCATCACCCCGCTGATGGTGAAGGTGGAGGTCGGGCGATCGTTGAGGATCACCTGGCGCCCTACGGGATCTATCCCAGGGTAATATTGCTCCGCTACACTTTGGGAAATGACAATGGTATTGGGCTGGTCCAAGGCATCCCGCCCTCCGTAGATCATGGGTATCTCCAGAATCTCCAAGAGCTCTGGATCAGCGTACATAAAGCCCGTCTGGAAATCGTTGTAGTTCGCCTCCAGGGGTCTAAAATTGTTTTCACCGGCATCGCCCCAGGGCCAGATGACTGCTCTCGCCACCAGTTCCATGTCCGGAATATTATCTTCCAGCACCTCCTTCAAAGGACCGTGTACATTGGTCCAATGGCCCAATCCTCCCTCTTCCGACCATCGGTTAACGACGCGAAAGATACGATCGGAGGCTTCATAGTGGCGATCAAAGCTTTGTTGGAATTGGATGTACAAGGCGATGAGCAGCGTGGCGGCAATACCGATGGCAAATCCACCAATTTCGATGGCGGAGAAACCGAGGTGACGGCGCAGGTTGCGCCAGGATATTTTTAGAAAGTGAGTATACATCGTAAGTGCATGATTTAATCGTATTTTTCTTTTTTTGAGCGCAAAGGGCCTGAGGTAGCGGAGCACTTCATACCAATAGCGCCAGCGGGCCCGACGAAGTCCTAACCTTGAGACATTGTCGTCAAAGCTTTCCCATAAATCGCCGAGGACGTCCTCCAGAAAGTCTCCGCGCAAAAAGAGTCCCAGGAATCGGTCCGCCAGTTTCGGCGGTTGCTGGCTACCAGGCAAAGCGCAATTGATCGAGGGAAAGACCCGGCAATTGATTCCAAAGGGACACCCGAAAATCCCGCGACGCCCTCAATACCTGCTCTCCATCGGCGGTCAGGGAGTAGATCCGTTTTCGTCGGCCGCCACGGCCGGCGCCAGGCTCACCCATCCGGGATTCGACAAATCCCTTTTCCAGCAATCGCTCCAGGGTAGAATGCACAGTGCCGATGGAAGCTCCCCTACCCGACTGCGATTTGTACTCGTCCGTAATCCGGTAAGCGTAAGCATCATCGCCCAATATGCCCACCAGCAGCAGGATCACTTCTTCGAACTCGCCAAGCTTATAGTCTTTCATATTAGTTACTGAATTCCCGAACAAATAAACGAAGACTATTTTAATTAGTTCGGTTTTTCAGTAACTAATCATGACAGGGAATGAAAATCTGATCGAAGGCTGCTATTTAGGATCTAATGCTTGTGCACCTTCCACGTACTGAACCAATTGATCGTGGTAAGTCTTGATTCTCGCATTGGCATTGCTATCTACCAGCAAGATGACCGCCATCATGGCGATCGTGGTGACGCTGATGGCTCGCCAAAGCGGTGAACTGAAGAAAATGAGTAGCAATGCAGCAGCGATGATAATCAGCGGCACGACCTTGAAGACAATGGTCCTGAATTCCGCGATCGTTTTCTCTGATCGTTCGATCTCTGCTTGCACGAAGGCTGCGGGATCCGCTTTGTATGCCGTTTCAAAACTTGTGACCCGGGATTTGTTGGTGAAGTAGATACCCAGACCAACAGCCAAAATCAAAAGGCCTGCTATCAAGGTCGGAAACTGATAGGCCTTGGCCACATCGGTCTTTCCCAGCTGCCAAAACCCGATGGCCGCGAGCAAGAAAAGTATTCCAAACAGGATAAAAAACCTCGAGGAAAAGACTTCGTCTTTCGCCCAGTCGGTGGCTAGTTTGAGTATTTCCATGGCATTGAGTTAGGGTAACTTCCAGGTTCATTGGCTGATTCTGCGACTGTTGAATCGCCAACGGACCCCGGGAAGGTAAGCGAAAATTCTGAGAGCCTCCTGCATTGGGGCTGGTACACAAAAGTTCATTGGGTGCTATCTCCAGGCCATTTAGGTAAGGAAATGCTGTTGCTACCGGTCTATTTTGAATAGGTCCGGCAATTTGAACCCCCCGTCTACAACCGCCTGCTTTGGCTCGTATAGCCGGCATTGAAGCATAAAGTCGTCATTGGGAGCAGGCAGCCAATTGGCCAGTTGCTTGGGATCATTGGGTCTTGCATAGGAAATGTAGATAGTGAGGGAACCATCCTCATTGTAGACTAAGCCCTCTGTCATTGACGCCACCTTGTATCGATCGATTTCATTTTGTACCATGAAGCGGTCGACCGCATCGTACATCGTTATGGACCAAAAGCCTCCTAAATCGTAGTTAACCGACATGTCGGCCGGAAGGGTAATTTCGTAGGCATTAGCACCGTGTAAGACGGCTCCATCCGCATCCACATAGCGTTTCGGGTACAT
>JBCCXG010000274.1:0-7745 GCA_039191945.1 Bacteroidota bacterium | reverse complement strand
TTCAGGGTAATCGTCGGTGCCTGGTTCGAGACATCGCATACCTGAATGCCCTTTATTGCAGGGTTCTCAATGACATGTAAGAATTGAATATCCAAAGATCCATCATTGACCGTTAGGCTTGCTGAACGAGCAAAAGCTCCTTTAGCGCCGGCGATAGCAAATTGATCAATGTCATTAAACCCAGGTAAGATTTGGCCTTCAATCTCCACATCGAAGACCCTTTCACCAGGCGCATCAATCTGGCCAAACAGTTCCGCAAATAGTAATGTCACCTGCACATCCGAGCCCGGTGTCACAGGGAACGACCACGATTGCTCTGGATCAGATGGCGCATCAAATCGCTCGGTATTGAAAACATCCAATGCCGCATAAGGCACATTGGCTAAACTTGGATGTGTCGCAATGATCGGACCTGGATGGGCACTAGCCGCCGTACCTGAGTAAGTGCTTGTACCTACACTGTTGGCCACAAGGAAAGGAGAGTTGCCCGCGTTTCCAATAGGCCCTGTATCCGAGGTGAAATCAGGTAAGGTCGCGTCAGCTGCCACAGTAGCGGGACCGCCGGCATTCACTCTAAACAGTACGGTTCCACAATCCGCAACTGCGGGAACCTCCGACACATTAACATTTCGTGTAACTTCAGTAGCTGCATTGCCAGCAGCATCACTCACATTGTAGGTCACGACGTAAGCGCCTGCGACCGCTGTGTTAACACCGGAAGCGTCAATGACAATGTCTCCAGAAATATCACCATCCTGATCATCCTGCGCCGTAGCGCCGGCCTCGAGATAGGCATCACCCACGATCAACTGAAGAGGATTATCTCCCAAGAGGGAAATAGAAGGAGGTGACTGATCAGTAAAGCTCACTACGCGGGTAGCCTGACCTTCGTTTCCGGCAGCATCTGATATGGTGTAAATCACATCATATTCACCGGGTGTCGATGGATCAAGTGCTGAATCATCCACTACAATATCCATCGGATTCAACGTTCCATCCACATCGTCCTCTGCTGTTGCTCCAGGATCGACGAAAATACCTCCAATGGGTAGCACCAGCGGATTATCCCCATCCAAAGTAATCACTGGAGGGGTAGTATCAACATTGGTCAATGGTGACCCACAGACCTGTATGCCTCGAATGGCTGGATTATCTTTATCTGTGCGCAGGAACTCCAATTCTAAGCTATTGCTTGCTGGAGTAAATGAATACTCTCGGATGTAAGCAATGCCTTCGCCCCCCGCGTCTTCATGAGGATCGATATCCGCAAATTCCGTGGGAACCGATCCATTGACGGATACATTGAATTCCCGGACACCCGATTCCGTAGCAAAACCTTCCATCAAGAGTAAGCTCACCTTCAGCGGCTGCCCACTCTCCACTGGGAAGACGTACTTCATCTCATCTCCACCGGGTCCGTCCCATCTTTCATTCTGAAAAACATTCCCCATACCTGAAACAAGATCAGCAGGAACTCCTGACAGGTCCGCCCCGTGGTTGGTGCCAAATGTATTGGTCCCTCCGGCGGTTAGGAATCCGGTTCCAGCATCTGCTTGCCAAATGGCTTCACCCGGGGCAGTGGGTGTAACATCTGGTCCACCCGCATTGATACGGTACAAAACCTCGGAACCATCCGCACAGATCAAATCTGAGGGTGGATCGATCAAGTTAACTGGCTCAAAAGTGAAGTTTCTGATATTCACTCCGGCACTACCAGAAAAACTTAGGCGAATGGTCTGAGGACCGGGACTGCTAAGCGTTGCCTGGAAGGTATAGGGCTGGTATTGTTGCCAACCGGAATTGACCGCATCAAAGCTTCCCAGTGGGGTGAATCCTCCGTTGCCGTCTTCCTCTGAGACAGTAGTGACAAACGAAGCATTGTGTCCCTTTCCGGCGAACACAGTCACTTGATAAACGCCTGCCTGAGCCACATTTACCTCATAGTCGACGAATCCTTCCGTGTAAAGCCAGCCGATATTTTGCGCTGCATTTTGCTCGATGGCCACAAAATCTTCAGAGGGGGGATTACCACCATACCACGGTAATGGAGCGGAGAAAGTCCGCGCTAATATGTCGCCAGGAATATCCTGGGCGATATTAATACTAAATAGCTCGACCACAGGATCGTTGCTACCATCATCTGCCGTAACTCTTGCCAGGTAAGATCTTCCAGGTACAGTGGTTGTGATCCATTTAAATAGATATGTACCCGGATTTTGCGGATCTTCGCCAAAAGTGTAGTCAGATGGACTGATTACCGCACTGGGATTGATCGGATTGTTGGTAGAGCCGACAGGATCGCTCTTGTCAAAAAGTTCGAAGGTTACATTGGGAGTACTTGCCCCACCAGACACAGTGATTTCCGCCTCCGCATTGTCGCCCATCAAAAGGTTCAAATCCTCAGGCACCATCACCACCGGAGGACCATCCAATCTGGTAACCTCAAAATAATCAATGTTGAACAAGAAGCTGTTTCCAGCGGTCCAGTCAAAACGTAGCGTTTGAGGTCCAGCTGGTAAAGACACCTGTGCCGTAACCGGCACATAGGTCTGCCAACCTCCAGTGGGCGATACCGAGATGGATCCAAGTGCGCCTCCGCTCCCACTTGATGAAATCGTCATCGTCGCGGCGTTGCCACTGTTCTTCGCCACTTGGAATTTAAGTTCGTAGAGCCCTGCTGCCGCTACATCGATCAGGTACTCCGCAAAATCACCAACTTGTGTAAAACCAATGTTCGTGACACCCGGATTATTCACCTCAACCCCGATACCATTGGCGTCGGAAGTATTGGCAGGCGAGCCATTAGGCGGCCCTTGATTGTCGAAAGACTCGGCTTGAATGGTAGAAGTACCCAACCCAGCAATAGGCTGAGCAATATCATTTACCGTCAGAGGAAACGACCCCTGTACCATATTGCCATCTTCATCCTCTACGGTTACGACAATGCTGTAGGTGCCATTAAGGTCCCCGTTAGCACCTCCGCCGTCCCCAAAGGTCGGAGCAAACTCTAAGTCCGCAGTGTAGGATCCCGCGGCACTTACTACATTGGCCTCGGTGAAAAATCCAACTGCCGTCGTTGGGAACGGATCTACTTGCGTGCCGCTATTGGCGCTTTGTAACAACTGAGGTTCTGTAGAATTGAGTTCATACGTTACCGTGAGATTGTCGCCGTCATGATCAGTGATTGATAAAGGTACGCTGAGCGTACTCTGCTCATCAACTGAAGGGACAGCACCAAAGGACGCAATGCTCGGTGCAGTATTACCTACTACAACCTTCGCGTTCGCTAGGCTATTGACTCCGAGGCTACCACTCACTCCGAAGAACATATTGTTACTCCCCCAAGTGATATCAGCCACCCCATCGGCTATGGCGGTAAAATAAATGGTTACCAATACAAAATCATTACTTTCTCCCGTCCCAAAGGTTGACCCATTGTAAAAGACGTCGCCGGTGGCATTGTCAAAAATGGGCTGTGGAAATGGAAACGCGGGAGGCTGCAAGACCGGATGAGGTTGATACGGCGGATTCTTCGCTTGAAGTACCGCAGGATCAAAATTCAAATCGATCTCAGCAATCTGGACCTCATTACCGTCGGGATATATCCAAACTTCAACGGTAACGTCGTCGCCCATATTGACTGCCTGCGTGCTAGTCAAAACAGCGGCATCGATCTGCGCCATGGCGACCGTCGCCATAAAGAAAAATGCCAGTAACGGCATAACCCTCGATAGCACCGAGGGCAATAGTGTGTCCAAATAATTCGTAAAGATTTTGGGTTTCATATCTATAGAAGTGAGAGTGGAATACATTTTTTTACTGGTGCTGCTTGCCTTGGCGCTGGAGTTCCTCCATAGATAGGTGAGCAGATATATATAAGTCCATTCCGAAAGAATGGCTGATTAGAATAAAAATGGATCGATAAACTGCCGACGAATCGCCTCAGCAAAGAGCGACTTCTCCCGGCAGAATCAGCAACCATTTTCAAAAGCGATAAGCGACTAGACCGCCGCAACTTCGAAAATGGACGCTCAGCTTCCCGACCGAAGAACACTTCGAAGGACAACCGTCGACCAACAAAATCTTTGAAATAAAATTCTTTGAAAAGAGAGCACCAGCCCTGGGACGACAACGTTCCCGAAAGAGGTATAACTAGTGCTGGAAAGAGGAAGAACATCTTCCTCAAATAAGCAGTGCTTTGCATGGTTAGGTATTTGGCTTGGTTAATGAGCCTTTCAGCCCGTGATATTGGTACACATACCAACATCGTGAGTTCAAACTAAAGCATTACAACGGATTGTACAAAGTCCGCCTTTTTCTGTTCACGTTTTCTAAACACTTTCTATGGCGCATACCTGATCAGGTATATGGCTTATAATCAGTAGTATACGTAGCATACAAGGACCGTTTTAGCACGTAGCATACATTGTCGTTATTAATTATTAAAACACATTTAGGTAACATTTACGTAACATTAAAATCAACATCACTTCAGATTGCCACAGCATGCTGCATGCGTGAAAGCAAGGCATATTGACCGAGAAAATTCCACTAATTTGACAGAAAACGTCACCATGTGGATTAACGAGGGTGGTAAACGCGCCGGGCCGAGGCTCGCACCGCTTCAATATCAAGCGTCATCTTCTTTCGCTCTTGAGCCACAAAAAGATCCATCTGATCATCATAATGTGGGCTCCCTGGTTTGCTGGACGCTCCGTAGACATTGACCGTCTCAATCACCGGCAATCCCTCCTTAGGGTAGCGCACCATCATGATGTAAGATTCGCCCGCCCGAACCTTCACTTTCCCATCGGCCAACGCGGTCGAATACATGGCGGTGATAACATCTGGCAAACCCCAAACCGGTAGCTGCCTCTCACCCCGTACAAGCTTCTGGAACTCTCCCAAGGTCACGTCCAACTTCCCGAAGTGCTTCATCATATAAGTGCGAACTTCCCCTAACCCCTGGATGTATTGCTCTTTGTCAAGCAGCTCTTCTCCTCTACGATCTGACAAACGGCCCAAGGCACCATAAAGCACCAACAAGTGTGCGGGACCCACTGCATCTACCTTTGCTTGGCGATCCCAATTTTGGATGAGCGTCAAGACATCGGCAACTGCAGCATCCTGCGAAGGATCGAGCTGGAAAACCGGATTGAGGTCGATGTTGTATAGCAGTGAGTCAGGCAGACGGGCATCATACTTAATGTCCAGGAAGTCTTGCCATGAAATCTGCTTGTACTTCTCCATTAGCTCCATGAATCGATGACTTCTGTTGTTTTCAAATTCGCGAAAACCCATCGTAGGGTCGAAGTCCCCGGTCTTCAGATTGTCATGTGCTGCTGTCGCGCTGAAGGCTGAGTTGTTCGTATTGAAGATGTAACCAGATGACGGATTGATCAGCATCGGCAGGTCCGCTAGCGGATGGTAGCCAGTACGCAATGTCTCAGTTGTATTTCCCGGAAGCGTGACGGACCAGTCATAGCGCTTGTCACGATAAGGGATCCTACCATTCCCCAGGTACAATAGATTATTCTCCCGGTCCGCGTAGACGATGTTGAAACTGGGGATGGCGACGAGTGATAGCGCCTGCTTGAACTGCTCCAGGTTTTGCGCCTTGTTCATTTTGTACCACTGCTCTATGGCGCGGATCTCGTCGAAGACGGCCATATGAAAAGCAAAGTATCCTTTATCATTTTTTATCACCGGCCCATACTTCGAATAGTAGGCGTCCCGCTTCACGTTGATTTTGAGTCCCAGGAAAACCTTGACCTTCAGCTTTACTCTTCGCTTCTCCAACTTGACCCACTCATCATCCAATCGATAAGTGTCCTCTATGGTGGGATGCATCTCCAGCTGGAAGACGTCGCGCTTATCAAAGTAGTTGACCGTGTGAGCCCATCCCAGGTGCTCGTTGGTCCCATGGAATACCACTGGACCTCCCGGGAACAGTCCCCCCATCATGTTCCACCCATCGTCGCTGACTAGATGTGCCTCGTACCAAGCAGCGGGACCCTCTAGCGGCTGATGTGAATTGACAGCTAGAAACACATTCTGCCCATCCGTTTTCTGCCGATTCATGGCAAAGGCGTTGGAACCGCGCTGCTGCTCGAAATCAACCGTATCAACCTGTCCATTAAAAAGTCTTCGGATCAGACGGTCCGCTCCATCTTGCACCGCCAACTGTAGGACATAGGCTTTGAAGATGTCCAATGGCGTCACCGGAAAAGCCTTCTTGACCAATACCTCTTTGGGATGGTGCTCAGCATACGCGTTGGCGCCTGCAGCATAGCCTTCGACCAACTGCATGAACGCGGGGTCCACCTGATCCCATTGTGCCTTTACAATCTCTTCGCACCGCAAAAGCCCCACCACATAGTCAATCGGTGCACCCTCTTTGCCCAAATGGCGGCCCAACATCTGCTTGGCGGCCAGCAACGTTTCCTGGATGGTCTTGAAATCATCCTCCGCATGGGCCCAAGCCAAGCCATAGGCGACCTGCGGGTCTGTCGGTGCATAAATGTGAGGAACCCCCCACTGATCACGCATGATTTCGATCTGCTCAGGTTGGAATTGTGCAAGGCTGCAGAAAGGAAGCAACGCGGAGAAAAGCAAAAGAAGTCGCATAAGGGGTGGAATGGAACGAAAGGACATGTGCTATTTCAAAAAAGCTATTTCAGCCTGCTGATATTTGGGCTTCTGAACAAAATCTCGAAGATTCTTCATCGCAGTGATCGGATCTTCTACCAGGAACATGTTGATCAACCAACCCGGAATACTTCCCTCGGGATCGGCAAAAAACTGATAACGCACCTCGACGACATCGCCATCCAAGGGTGTCAACATCCAGTATCCCTCTAGCCTTTTGATTCGGATCATTTTATCATCTGGCGGCAAATGATCGGGTACACTTTGTACTTGTAAGCGGACCGAACCAGTATTTTTATCCTTTTTGTATTCAAATTTTGAGATCATGTCGCGATCGGACAAGGGCCAGGGAAATGACAACGCGGTGTAGGCCAGGTGGCTGTCGCGAGCAGGCTCAGACAAAAGCCTGCCTTCTTTCACATGATTGTACCAATCAGGGGCGGCCTCGGCATCAATCAGCAAGGCTACGACGCTCGACATCGAGGCACTGACCTGACCTACCGCTCGAAACTCCTTGATCGGGGAATCCCCCCGCTCCCGAAGGTATACCCGAATGCCGTCAGTCTCTTTGGCCAGCTGCCATTCCCCACTGGAATTATCTTGCGAAAACGCGGGGTGGAAGAAGCCTGTGATCGCCATAAGAAGCAAAGGAATCAGTGGATATTTAGGCATCAAAACAGGGCTAAGGTTAATAGTCGACTAAATAACTGAATTACGGACTCTCATCGTCTATGGACAAGGGAATTTTTGGGCGCCGAACGGCAAGATCTTCTGAATGAATCCATGAACCCTTCAATAGGTCCACGCGCTTGAACTAAAAGGTGCCAGAAACGTATTTTCCGATATATGGCGCTTACGTACCGATTCGCTTTGCCTTCCGACCAAGCCACGCTGGAGCATTGGGACCAACAACCACATATCCAAGCGGCCACAGGACCGGACGACGATTGGGACTGGGCGACCGAATTACCTCGACGACCCCCATGGCGGGAGTGGCTCATATTTGAATGGGAGCACCGACCGCTAGGAATCGTACAGATTATCGATCCAAAACTGGAGGAAACGCACTACTGGGGAGAGGTGGAAGCACACCAGCG
>JBCCXG010000273.1:0-7761 GCA_039191945.1 Bacteroidota bacterium | reverse complement strand
AGCTAATGCAGCCTCGGATGTTGTCAGGAGCTCCAATCCAACTCAAACACAAACAGGCACCTCGCGCCGGAGCAGTGCTTATTCTTGTTTACGAGGATCAAGACCGACTGCGATTTCCGCTGATTCAGCGCCCCACTTACCAGGGCGTGCATAGCGGCCAGATGGGTTTGCCAGGGGGCAAGGCCGAGCCAGAGGACCATAGCCTTTACGCTACTGCCATGAGGGAGGCCCAGGAAGAAATCGGCGTAGATCCCAGCACGGTGGAGGTGATTGGATCACTGTCATCTTTCTACGTCGCTGCTAGCAATTATCAAGTGCTGCCGGTGCTTGGAGTGACCGATCGAACGCCTCAGTTTGTGCCTGACCGGCATGAGGTTGAAGAGGTGGTCGTAGGCAACTTGCATCACTTGATGGATACCGATTATGTGAAAGAGAAAGAGATCGTGGCTGCCGCTGGCTTTCGGTTGCAGTCTCCGTATTTTGAGCTGGAAGGCAAGACGGTTTGGGGGGCTACCGCCATGATGTTGAGCGAATTTTCCTTTATTCTCAAGGAGATCTACGGTCACCTGTAATCGGTCCCTGACACGGTTTTTCTGCTGGTAGCCAGGTGCTTTGTCCTCATCAGCAACCAGAGGCTGCGGTTAGTGAAGAAAGCTTTGAAGCTTCTCTCGATTCAGTATCCGTTCCTACCCAGGAATTTTCGATGATGATTCGAGTACGCACGCTGCTCCAGGAAAAGCAATAACTTTCCTCCGATTTAAAAGAGCACTCATCGTGGCAAGACTCATTCGATTTCTTACTATCAGTATTACCCTAGCGCTGCTGATCATACAATGCGCCCCAGGAGGCAAGGAAGAACAGCTTAAGACAACCCCCACCTACAAAATTGTCGAAGGTCACGCTCCCGTTTGGGAGGGTGCCATTGCCCAATTGTTGGCCATGGCCGATTCCATGCCCGAAGATATGTACACCTACCGACCGCACGATAGCATTCAGACTTTTGCCGAGCAACTGATACACATAGCACAATCGTCGAAAGTCATTGCCAATCGCTTCCTCAAGGATGTGAGACCCGAAGGCCCTGCTCCTGCAATAGACGCCTCACAGATCACCCGGGCGGACCTGAAGGCGCTCCTCAAAACCTCCCTCCGGGAAACATGGGATATAGTGGAGACGATGTCCGATGATCAGTTGCTGCACGAAACCTGTGAGAGCTTCTCGGGCAATACCATGAGCCGACTGGAAGGCCTGTTATTTGTTCAGGACCACCTGACCAATCATAAGTCCAAAGCCAATCTTTACATCCGGGTAAGCGGCCATCAACCGCCGAGTTATCGTTATTATTGATGTGTCTGTCCAAGGGTGAATCGATGTCGAGCGTACTTTCGCGAGATGTTACCGACGGCCTTGGACTCCTTAGCCAATCACCAACTTTTCCCTATGCAAAAGCACGTCGAGGTATCATTGCAGGCCTCCTACCGAACGATGAACGAATATACAGACCGGACGAAGTTCGTCTGGCTTGTCTTCCATGGATACGGACAACTCACCGAGTTCTTCATCCGAAAATTTCAGGTGCTGGACCCCGACGATCATTTCATCATTGCGCCACAGGGACTTTCTAAGTTTTATCTGGAGGGCTTCAGTGGTAGGGTAGGGGCCACTTGGATGACGAAGGAAGACCGCCTTACGGAGATTGACAATCAGCAGCGTTATTTGAGGGCAGTTTTGGAATCTGAGGTGGGAGACCTAAGTCAGGGCAAAAAACTGATCCTCTTTGGCTTTTCTCAAGGTGTCGCCACCATGTGCCGCTTCGCCGCGTACAATGATTTTAGCTTCGACCGAATGGTGCTCTGGGCGGGTACCTTCCCGCACGACCTGTCGAAGGAAGACACGAGGCATTGGCCTTCGGACTTCCCCATGAAGTACTTCACCGGCAGAGACGACCCATTTCTCAAGCCCGGTATGATCGAGGCGCAGGAAGAGCGACTGATCGAACTGACCGGCGTACATCCGGAGATCACCCAGTTTGATGGTAAGCATGAGGTCCGGCCCGAACTGCTGCACAGAGTGTACCAATAGCGTGGCAATTCGTTCATTTTCGGACGTTTCTGCAACCTTTCAAATAACTAATTGTCTGATAGTCAGACACTAGATTTATTGGCATAACATTCGTTGCAGTATTGTGTCACATTGGACTAAATTCAAACCAAAATTTTTGTATGATCAAGTTAGCAGACGTCGATAAGTACGTAGATTCCAAGTACCAGCGCATTTTTATCCTGAAGAGCATCAACCTCGAGATCAAAGAGGGCGAGTTTGTCAGCATCATGGGTCCGTCCGGTTCTGGAAAGTCCACGTTGCTCAACTTGATCGGCATGTTGGACAAGGCTTCTGCTGGTGAGTACTACTTCCAGGATGAGCCCGTTCACAAGTTCAATGAACGGAAGACCTCCAGAATTCATAAGGAGAACATCGGGTTCATTTTCCAGGCTTACCATCTGATTGACGAGCTCAATGTCTATGAAAACATTGAGACACCCCTCCTGTACCGAGGCGTCAAAAAGAAGGAACGGGCCAGTATGGTCGCCGAGATGCTCGATCGCTTTCAGATGGTGGCCAAGCGAGACCTCTTTCCGGAGCAGTTGTCCGGCGGTCAGCAGCAGCTGGTGGGTGTGGCCCGAGCCATCATCGGTAAGCCCAGACTGCTACTAGCGGATGAGCCTACGGGTAATTTGCATTCGGAGCAGGGTGAGGAGATCATGAAGATCTTTACTCAACTCAACCAGGAGGGCATGACGATACTGCAAGTGACCCACTCAGAAAAGAATGCCGAATTTGGCTCTCGCATTATTCGGCTCGAAGACGGTATGGTCAAAAAGGACTAGGAGAAACCGGTCCTCTTTCTGATCCGAAGGCAGTCCCGCTCTACACTTTACCGGCGCCCCGCAGACAGCCCACTTGCCCTATGAAACGCTTCGCTGAAGCAAGATTTGATTTCGATGTAGGGACAACCTGCAGTACTATGTCAAATCTTGTTTCACAGGGCAGGCCTTGCTGGGTGCCGCTCCGATCGGGTCTAGCTTGATCGGCAGGTGGCTTCGAGCAAGGCCTCCCAGTCCCAATAGCCTGCGGCTAGGCACCAGTCCCCGACGTTCGATCCTACCTTGATCCAGAAAGTAGCAGAGGCGATTTTTGCTTTCAAGTATGGCGATATCGATCCAAGCAAGGGACCCACAGCCACTTTGCCACTCGGTTCCCTGGCACTGAGCTTATTCTTATCCTCCTACCTCATGGCAACTGACATCAAATAGTCATCTGCAGTCATGAAGAGCGTTTTGTAGTCACTGGTAAATCCACAATTGGCGGTCGCCTGGCCGGTGAAGATTCGGGCTACGACCGTACCTTGGGGGTCAAAGACGAAGACACCTCCCGGTCCGGTGGCAAACAAATGACCGCTCGGATGCATCTTCATGCCATCGGGCAGCCCTTTCTTTCCTTCCTGTCCTACCTCGCTCGTTGCATCATAGAGTAGTTGCTTACCTGTCACACTGCCTGGGGCACTGATATCATACTGGTACCATGCGGCATGCTTAGGGTCAGACACGGCTACATAGAGTTTGGATTCGTCGGGTGACAAGGCGATTCCATTGGGTCGAGTCACGGTCGAGTCGAGCAGTACGGTTTCACCAGTCGTCAGCAGACAATACACGCCCTGAAAGGGTATCTCTTTGGCTGGATCCTCCATGCGGTCGACCAGCCCGTAGGGTGGATCCGTAAAGTAGAGGTTGCCGTTGCTATCAAAAACGAGGTCGTTGGGACTGTTGAAGCGTTGGCCTTCGTAGTTGTCGGCCAGCGCAACAAATTGCGGCTCTGGCGAATGCAACGGGGCCTCCATCCGGCCTATTTGTCGGTCTCCGTGCTGGCACAGCACCAGTCGACCTTCCGCATCCAGGGCCAGTCCATTGGACCCAGGCTCACCGCCTCTCGGTACGTCGCCTGTATAACCTGATGGCTGCAAATAGGTCGAGGTGTCCCCGTCCCACTTGTAGATCTTGTTGGGAGGGATGTCTGAAAAGAGGAGATAGCCACCATCCTCGTCTACCCACACCGGCCCCTCCGACCAGGTGAACCCTCCAGAAAGCACCGCGATCCCCGTGGCCGCATCGATCAGTGTTGCGCCTGCTTCTGACAGAACTTCCACACGTCTGGGATTGACTGGCACCTCTTCTTCTGGAGGTTCGCTTTGCTGAGGGGACGAGCAGTAGACCAAAAAGAGTGCAACGAATGGCAAATAGATACTTTTCATGGGTTTGTGTGTAGATGGTTAAAATAGGGAATCTACGGGACATTCTACTGTCTGAATTCCATGGACTTCTCGCGCTCTGAGTTTCGAGCTGTTTCGCGAATGACCTGTCGCGGTGTGACAATAAACAATGGGAATTGGGTGTTATGCTATAGAGCTCAACCTACCTACTCTGCCTATGAAGCGTACCCTTTTCACGGTCCTACTCGTTCAAGTCTCCCTCTTTTCGGTCGCTCAAACTGAGCTATCGTTCAAGGCTTATTTGAATGCATCCTACGAGATCATGCACATCCTGCCTCAGCAAGGATGGGAGTTGGCCCGGCCCTCGTTCGGTGTTCGGCAAGAGCTACAGGGTCGATGGTATCATGAAATGGAGCTAAGTCGTCTTCTATTAGGTCGCACCAGGGAGCAGGGAGGGTTATCGCCACTTGATGAAATTATTACCTGGCAGTTTGATCTCGCGCTGCGGTATACCTTTGGATACGCACTGATCGAAAAGGGACCGTGGCACTTTGGGCTGGGTGTAGGCGCACAACCTAGGTTTTTGCGAGTGCGAACTCAGTTTGGTGAAGAGGAGACCATTACCATGAGAGAGTATCAACTACGCTTTTCCCTCATACCTCACCTAGCCTATGCCCTGGGTTCTCGCTGGCAGATCGATTGGAGTCCTGTCCTCAATCTGCTAGAGACACATGTGGTTCGCGAGAAAGAGACCGGTCGTGACCGAGGCGAGACCTATTTTCCCGCTCAGGCGATCACGATTAGGTTGGGGCTAGCCTACAGGCTGTACAAGCCTAAGTAAAAGTACTCAGGTAGCGTTTGAGCAATCAAGCCCTGCCAATCATATAACCCCGGGTGTACGAAGGTGGTGTTGGTGTCGTATCACAGCAACTGACACCACGGTGTGTTACGCAGTCAGGTGTTTCTACCTGACTGCCTATTTTTTTAATCCGTCGCCTGTTTCACCGCCTCGAGCTTTTCTTTCAGTTCACCGAGCCTGGTTTCGGCTTCGGTACTTGGCGCCTGATCCGGACCGTTAACCATATTGTACAGATAACCAATTTGATCCGCAATCATCGGCTGCTCATAGGTACCTTCCTTGGTCTGTAGTTCACCCAACTGTGCTTCGAGCACAACCAGCCTCTGAGCGTCTACTGAGCTTAGGTTGGTCTTTCCCTTGAGCGACTTGTGTTCCATTTTCAGCTCACTTTCCATTTTGCGAGCGTAAGTCAGTAGGTCACGGACCTCGAGTTGGAGTTTTTCGTTGGCGGCGACTTCTGCGCCACTTACATCACTCCTCGGGTCAGGGAGAAGCTCGAAAGCCTGCTCATAGGACGCGCCCGCTACCGTCAGTCTTACCTTGTACGCCCCTGGCTTGGCTCTGGGGCCGCTGGAGTATCTACGATCTTCATCCTCATGCCAGGCACCCTGATGGGTCATGTCCCACGAGAAGCGCTGTAGCCCTTTGCCAGTCGCTAAGGTTCTTGAGACGATATATTGCACCTGATTGGTGCTCATGTCCGAGATCATCGATTCGCCTGCCTGCTTCGTGGTATCGCTGACGAAAGTGCTGATTACCGATCCGGAGCCGTCAAGGATCTCCAACTTTGCCGGAGAGGTTAGTTTCTCAGGCAGATAGTAATCCACATAGACCGACGGGCGAGGGTAGGATGGCATGCGAATGCCCCTTGCCGGGGAAGGATAGGGGTAACGATAGGTGTCTCGTGGCTGAAACAGCGTGACCGCTGAAAGATCTTTGAAGTCGCTCTGACGAAGGGTGGTGATATTGTCCAGCGCCCAAAATCCACGGCCCATCGTCGACATCACCAGGTCACCGCGGGTCACTTTAAGGTCGGTCACCGGCGTGACTGGCAGGTTGTTCTGAAGGGCCATCCACGAGCCTCCATCGTCGAAGGAAACGAACACACCGTATTCGGTACCGGCGTACAGCAGGCCCTCTTTCACTGGATCTTCACGGACGACACGTACAGGATAGTCATTGGGGATACCATTGCTCCCATCGCTTAGCAGCGTCCAGGATTTACCATAGTTTTCTGTTTTATAGATATAGGGCTTACGATCACCTAGTTGATAGCGGAGTACACTGACATAGGCCTTGGCTGCATCATGGGGTGAAGGCTCCACAGCATCCACCCGACCACCCGGAGCTAGTTTTGGTGGGGTGACCTTCGACCAATTCTCACCACCATCTTGGGTCACGTGTACAGGTCCATCGTTGGCCCCCACCCAGATCACGCCTTCCTGCACTGGTGACTCTCGGATCGCATAGATCGTACTATAAAACTCTTCTCCGGTGATGTCTCGGGTAATGGGGGATCCAGAGATGACCTGCTTGTCCGCTTCAAAGGCGGTCAAGTCGGGAGAGATGGTCTCCCAGGTCTTGCCGTCGTCCATCGTCTTGTGCACGTACTGGGAGCAGTGATACACCACATCTGGATTGTGCGGGGAGACGTGAATAGGGGATACCCGTTGGAATCGGTACTTCAGGTCCTTGGGATTGTGACCGTACATGTAATGTCCGCCGACGTAGTAGGACTTTTCCGTGCCAGTTTTTTTGTTGAATACGGTGAAGCGCCCCTTACAGTTGGCATATACGATGTCTGAGTTACCGGGCTTGGGCACGGCCGGTCCAGTCTCGCAACCTCCTGTATTCATGATGTACCCAATACCGCCGGCTTGCATGCCGTAGGGTGCCATGCTAGGAACAGAGACCGTCGTGTAGTTGTCTTGCTGGCCGGCATAGAGCCAGTACGGGTGTTGGTCGTCGACTTCTACCTGGTACAGTTCAGAGGTGGGCTGATTGAATTGGGTAGACCAGGTCTTGCCACCATTGTGAGTGACGTTGGCGCCACCGTCATTGGCCTGGATGAATAGGTCGGGATTGTTGGGGTTGATCCACTGGTCATGGTTGTCACCGTGCGGTGGGCGTAGCCTGCCCCAGCTTTTACCTCCATCAGTAGACTTGAAGTAGCCGGTAGCCAAGACGTACACTACATCTGCATTGGTGGGGTCTACGCGTACGTTGGTATAGTAAAAGGGACGTGTTCTTATACCCTTGTCGTTGGAAACGAGTTTGAATGATTCTCCCTGGTCGGTAGAGAGATAGAGCCCCCCTTGGTCCTCAGGCGCCTCTACGAGTGCAAAGACCTTGCGCGTGTCAGCGGGCGTCAACTCCACATCGATTTTGCCGATCAGCTCCTGCGGTAGGCCTGTAGTGATTTTCCTCCAGGTGGCTCCTCCGTCGTCGGACTTATACATGCCACCTTCCTCAGCGGTTCCGCCACTGACGATCGTCCAGGGATATCGGCGAGCTTTCCACGCGGTCGCAAACAGAATCGAAGGGTTGGTCGGCATGAATTCGATGTCCGAAAAACCGATGTCGTTAGATACGAAAAGAATCTTTTGCCATGTTTTGCCACCATCTGTGGTCTTGT
>JBCCXG010000272.1:0-7807 GCA_039191945.1 Bacteroidota bacterium | reverse complement strand
CAGCGAAGTTTGAGCTTGAAGACCAGTGGTAAAGCAAAGGTGGTGGAGCATTGAGCACATAGTCTCTCTAAATTGACCCTCCCCAGCCGTCATCCTCGAGCGCCTAGCCCAGGTGACGTTCATTGGATGGAACGAAGCGGCGAGTCGGGGACCTGGTGGGTGTTGACTGCGCCTTAGTCACAAAGCCGTAAAGACAAAAAATATCAATGCAGGAATCCCCGAATCTATTTCAGGGTCTCCTCACTGAGGTTCGATGCCGTTTTCTTGGAAGGAGATCCCCGAACTAGGTCCGGGAATAACCGATATTTTTTGTCGCGTGTCTTCCAGTCATGGTTAGTAACGAGGACGCTCTCCCATTTACCAACCAAACCCACCACCGCCGTCATCCCGGTTTCGTCGAAGAATATTTGCCTTTGGTCGCTATTTGGGCCGAAGACCGGGATCTCTTTGCGGCGGTTACCTACTTCACGCCATAGAAAGAGTTCTGTCTCGCGGATCATTTCCTGATGAGTACCTTGAGCACACACCCTCACAGGATGACGTGCTTCTATCAAAGACCTCCGATCACTTCATCCGAAACATATCAAAAGCCCTTGTCCAGGATTGGGACATCCCAGGTGCTACATTGATCGAAATGAACAGCTCCGGACTGATCACATGTCCCATGCCCCATAGGTTGATCGACGAGGTTTGAAAGTTCCCGGTTTCTGAGATCCCCAACCGGCTTTCCCGCTGCTCCAGTGTCCAATGCGCGTGCACGTGCTTTCCTCCGGACAGGTTGCTGAAGAAAAAGGCTCCTTTCGGTTTTTTGTTAAAGCTCAACGCTTGGGCCGCAAAACGCACCACCTCCTTCGGGTTGAGCGTCTCATCAAATTGGTCAGGCATCAGTTCAAAAGGGAAGCTGAGTTGATAGTCGGCGCCCATCGGCTTCTTGTCGATCGCTAGAAAATTGTGGCAGTACTCCTCAGTGACGATGGCCTTTTTTCCTACATTGTCTAATCGGTAGTCGATGTCAAAGCCATCCTCCGTCAGTCGAATGGTCTTTCTGAGCTCGTAAGCGTAACCTTCGTGTACCTCCGACCGACAAGTAATCCCAATTTGGTGATCATCAGCCTTCACTTCAAAAGCTGCCGGCCGTGTCACATGGGGAACGTGGAACTGATACTTGGGACCCTGTTTCTGAAGAAGGCCAACACCAATTTTATGAAACCAGCCTCCTTCATCTACTTCCTCAAAACCAATGGCGGTCTTGATCCCAAACTCATTGTAAAAGCCCTGACCATATTCCTCGTTGGCTCCCTTTCGGAGTTCGAAGCCCGTCACCGGAGTTCCCTCAAAAGTGACCCGGGTGATCTTACCTGTCCAGTCGAAACGAGGCTGCCGATAGCTCTCCTCCGGAAGGTCAACATGCAACACTACGCGTTCGTTCTTCAAAATTATCGCCATGCAGGAAAGATTGATATCATCGGGCAATATTACAAGTCATCTCTTTATGGCTGGTCAGGGCAATCGATCGAGGAGCTCCAGCATCGCCCTACCGTTGTGATAGGGGCACTTCCAGGGACCTGCCTTATCCTCGTCCGTGCGTGGTACGCCTTCACGGGTCACACCCCAATACCACTCTCCCTTGGGGTCCAGGAGGTTTCTTTCAATGAAATTCATAACCACATCGGCCTGGGTCAGGTAGTTGCGATCATCAGTGATTTGCCAAGCATTGACCAACCCGACCAGGGCCTCTGCCTGAGGCCACCAATCTTTGCTCGAGTCAGTGATGCCCTTGGCGTTGCCTTCATTCGCCAGCCCTCCAGCGGCATCTAAGCCCTCCAGAGCGGCATCCACCATAGCGATGGCTACCTTCCTGGCACGTTCCATCAGGCCCTCATCACCGAGCACCTCAGCGGCTTCCGTCATCAGCCAACTCCCCTCGATGTCGTGCCCATAGGAGCATTGATCGCTCAACAGCCGCCAGTCTTCAGCGAAGAAAAGCCGGTAGTGGTCGCGGGCATCCACAAACCGACAGAGCATCAACTTTAGCAGATTTGACAATTGCCTTCCGAGCTGCTCGTCGGCCCAGACCCGGTACAAGTTGGTATAGGCTTCCAGGACGTGTAAGTGAGTATTCATGGTCTTTGCCGCATTCAGGTCTTTCTCGCTCAATCGCACATCTTTCAATCGTCCCCAGGAGGTGTCCAACGCTTCGAGGTAGCCATTCCTCTCCACGTCGAACGCATGCTGCTCCAGCAAGTGGAAGAGTTCGATGGCCCAATTCAGCACTTCTTTAGACTCGCTTCGGACCTTGGAATACTCACTGAGAGCGTATATCGTGAAGGCCTGTGCATAGACCTGCTTCTTCGTTTGGAGTGGTTGCCCCTCACAGTCGAGCATCCAATAAACTCCCCGGTGCACAGGGTCGGCGAAGTGTCTCGCCAGGTAGTTGTATGCCCTATGAGCTAACTCCAGGTACTTGATTTCTCCCAACCGTCGATAGCTTGCCGAAAAAGTCCACAGAAGGCGGGTGTTGAGGATGACTCCCTTGTCGGCCTCCGGTTCCAGTTCATTTTGACCGTTGATTCGACCGTAAAATCCGCCTCGGAACTGATCTACCATTTGCTCCGACCAGTAGGGGAGAATACAATCTTGCAATTGCAATAAGGCCCACGATGGGTCCAATGACTTTTCCTTCATTGCTGATCCAAACTATGCATGCGCTATTGCAGCTGAGCTATGCCGATTTCCTTTTCTTTCATCAAAACCTTTAATTCTGTGAGTGCCGTAGGATCCTCGATGGTAGAAGGTTCGTTATAGGACTTTCCATCGGCAATGCAACGCATGGTGGCCCTAAGTATCTTACCGGATCGCGTTTTTGGCAGCCGTTGGGCCACGACGGCTCGTTTGAACGACGCTACGGGACCCACCTCTTTGCGAACGGTGCCAATCAGCTCTTTTTCCAAATCTTCTTCGGTAATTGAAGCGCCTCCCTTCAATACGACAAACGCTACGGGCACTTGACCTTTAAATTCTTCTTCTATTCCGATGACGGCACACTCCGCGACGTCCTGATGTGCAGAGACTACTTCCTCAATGTCAGCGGTAGACAATCGGTGACCTGCGACATTGATGACATCGTCAATCCGCCCGGTAATGAAGACGTAGCCCTCCTCGTCTTTGTATCCTCCATCTCCGGAGAGATAGTAACCAGGGTATTGGACCAAATAGCCATTTCTGAAGCGTTCGTCATTGTTCCAAAGTGTCGGCAAGCAACCGGGAGGCAAGGGGAGTTTAATGGCTACTGCACCCTCGGTATTGGGTGGCTGCTGCTGGCCCGTTTCGTCGAGGATCTGTAAATCAAATCCGCAAACTGGAACGGTCGCAGATCCTGGTTTGACCGGAAGCGTCCCATAGCCTAGCGAGTTGCACAACATGGGCCAGCCTGATTCGCTTTGCCACCAGTGATCGACGACGTCAATCCGTAAGAGCTCTTTGACCCATTCGTAAGTAGCAATGTCGCAGCGTTCGCCCGCCAAAAACAACGTGCGAAGGCTAGAGGTGTCATACTTTTTGTGCCTTTTCCCTTCCGAATCTTCCTTTTTGATGGCCCGGATCGCTGTTGGCGCAGTGAAAAGAATACCCACTCGGTGCTGTTGGATCAGTTGCCAAAAAGTGCCAGGATCGGGTGTTTTCACTGGCTTACCTTCGAAGAGTACGGTGGTGCAGCCGTAGATCAAGGGAGCATACACGATGTAGGAATGCCCCACCACCCAGCCGACGTCAGAGGCGGCCCAGTAGACCTCACCCGGTTTTGCGCCATAGCAGTACTTCATGCTGTAGGTCAGTGCCACGGCGTGACCACCATTGTCCCGAATGATCCCTTTCGGCGTACCCGTTGTGCCAGAGGTGTAGAGAATGTAAAGCGGGTCTGTGGCGTCCAACTCCACCGGATCAGCCGCCTTTGCTGTTTTGAGTAGGGTGGCCCAATCCAGGTCCCTACCTGCTTTCATTCCTGCCTTCACAAAAGGTCGCTGCCAGACGATGACCTTCTCAACAGGATGCTGAGCTTGCTCTATCGCCTTGTCGACCAGCGGCTTGTACTGGATGACCTTCTTGATCTCTACGCTCCCGCTGGCAGTAAGTAGTAGCTTCGGCTTGGCATCATCAATTCTCACGGCCAGCTCTCTTGCCGCGAATCCACCAAATACGACCGAGTGGATGGCCCCGAGTCGGGCACAGGCCAGCATAGCAAATACTACTTGGGGGATCATCGGCATGTAAATGATCACCGTGTCACCCTTCTGCACACCTTGTTTCTTAAGTACGCCAGCCAGGCGAGCAGTTTCCTCAAGCACTTCCCGATAGGTATAGGTACGATTCACGTAGGTGACAGGTGATTCGTAGATCAGTGCGAGCTGGTCACCTCTTCCGTTTTTCACATGGTGGTCAAGGGCGAGGTACGAGGTGTTGAGTTTGCCCCCGTTGAACCACCGATAAAAACCCTTTTCATCTTTTGACAGCCCTTGTTTGGGCGCCTCGAACCAATCGATGGCCTGGGCCTGCTCCATCCAAAACTGCTCAGAATTTGCCAAACTGGCGGCGTAGTGTGCTTGGTACGTTTCCATTCCTAGCCCTCCATGTCGACCACAACACGACCCTTGGACATACCTTTCAACATCTCGTCGATGTAGGGGTCCAGTTCATCCAGTTGGATGGTGGTGGTCAGTCCCTTTATGTTGGGTAATCTCCAGTCCGCCGCCAATTTCTCCCAGACATGCAGGCGATCAGCCGAGGGGTAGTTGGCGGAGTCAATGCCCAATAGGTTGACACCGTTTAGGATAAACGGAAAGACGGTCGTCGGTAGCACGGGCGAACCCACCAGGCCACAGGACGTCACGTTTCCTTCAGCTTTGCAGCCTTTTACCAGCGTGGCCAAGGTATTGCCACCGACCGTGTCGAGCGCTCCGGCCCATTTGGGTTTGATCAAGGGTCGACTGGAGTCATCACTGATGGCCTCTCGGTCCACCACCTCGGTGGCCCCCAGGCCCTTAAGGTAATCGGCGGACTCCGATTTTCCAGTCGACGCGATCACCTCGTAGCCAGCCTTGGCCATGATCCCGACCGCCATGCTACCCACACCACCGGTCGCACCACTCACGGCCAATGGACCTTTTGAGGGGGTTTGCCCCATTTGTTCCATCTTGTGAAGGCCAATTCCCGCTGTCAGGCCGGCAGTTCCGATGACCATACTTTCGTGCAAGCTCATCCCAGAGGGGAGGGGCACGACCCATGCCGCGGGCACTCGCACATACTCCGCAAAAGCCCCATCGGTATTCATCCCGAGATCGTAGCTCGTAACAATGACTTGATCCCCTGGGCTGAAGTCGGAAGATTGACTCTCGACTACGACCCCCGCGCCGTCGATACCGGGTGTGTGAGGGTACTTTCTGGTCACTCCTTTGTTTCCGGAAAATGATAAGGCGTCTTTGTAATTCAGTGCGGCGTAGTGTACTTTGATCAAGACATCGCCCTCCGGCAAGTCCTCGGTAGTTCGTTCCACGATGGCCCGGCTAAACTTGCCCGTGTCATCTTCCGTGACTCGGTATGCCCTAAAAGTGATCTTCTCCATATTCATTTTCTCCTTTGGTCGGGTTGAGAGAGTTGAGAGAAGTGCCGAATCCGCACGTCTCTCAAGTTTTTCAATTTAGTTAGGATTTCTTTATCTCGAACATTACGGTGTACTATCAGAAATCTGACCTGGCACTTATACCGAGGAAAAGCCGCCTCCCTAGCTAAGGGCTCGGTCTTTTTTGTGCTTGCAACAGGCGATGGCTATTGTAACCTTTTGGTTTGGCCGAAGTATATCTAGAAATGAGTTTGGCATGCAACCCTTCAGCATTTGCCGTGGTCACTATTCTAAACCTCATCACCTATGTGGAGAAACTACCTAACCATCACCTGGAGAAGCCTTAACCGACACCGTGCCTATTCCTTCATCAATGTCTTTGGGCTCGCCGTCGGGATGGCCGCGGGTTTCATGATCCTGCAGTATGTGTACTATGAAACCACCTATGATGCTTTCTTTGAGAATAAGGAGAACATTTATCGGGTCAGAACGGATCGCTTCAAGGACGGCCAGTTGAGCACGCGTTGGGCGGCTGGGGCCTCAGGGGCGGGCCCGGACATGAAAGACGCATTTCCCGAGGTACTGGATTATGTCAAAATGTACCGGACCAACCCTAATATGGTGTATGGTGAGAATCAGTTCGACATCGAATTCGCTTTCTATGCAACAGCCAACTTCTTTGAGGTTTTTTCCATCCCACTCATCCAAGGAGTGGACTCCCTGGTCCTCCGTGATATGCAGACGGCGGTACTAAGTGAGACCCTAGCGGCGAAGATGTTTGGATCCGAAAACCCGGTAGGTAAGGAGGTAGAAACCCACGACGGCGCACGGTTCACCGTCACTGGGGTATTCGAGGACTTCCCGGAAAAATCTCACATGGATGCCGAAATCCTTTTCTCTATGGTCACCTGGATTACCTGGCAGGGAGGCGAGCGTGCCGACAGAACGTGGCAATGGGATGGCTGGCTCAATTACGTTGTGCTTGAGCCAGGGACCGATCCCGCCGTACTCGAATCAAAATTCCCTGACTTCATCGCATCGCTCCACGCGGACGAGTTCGATGGCCGACAGGCAGAAATGATGGGGTTTGCCTTACAGCCACTGGACGAAATACATTTGATCTCAGACTATCGTGAGGAAATCAAGACCAATGGAGACCAAAACGCAACCTATTTTCTCATGGTCATTGGCATGTTTGTCCTGGTGATCGCCTGGATCAACTACATCAATCTGACCACGGCTAGATCATTGAGTCGCGCTCGCGAAGTGGGGATCCGGAAAGTGCTGGGTAGCTTCAAGTCGCAGTTGGTAAAGCAGTTCTTGTTCGAGTCGACCTTTACCAACCTGATGGCGCTGGTAATTGCGATAGTCGTTGTCTTGCTCGTTTTTCCCTATTTCAACGATTTTTTGGGGCGCAATACGTCGTATTCCTGGCCAGAGGCTACGGGGTTCTGGATCGGCCTATCGGCCATGCTGCTGGTGGGTATCCTGGCTTCTGGATTCTATCCCTCTTGGGTGTTGGCCAGCTACCGACCTGTGACCGTGTTGAAAGGAAAATTCACGGGCTCGGCCAAGGGCAACCTACTGAGGAAGGGATTGGTGATCTTCCAGTTCCTGGCTTCCATCGTGCTGATTACTGGGACCTACGTTGTTTATGAACAGCTGGACTATCTGCAATCCCAAGACTTAGGCGTCGAACTGGAGCAGACGCTGGTCATAGAATCCAATCGGGATTGGCGAGACTCGGTCAGCGTGCCCAGATATACACGGTTTCGAAGCAGTATTGCCGACAACATCGCCGTACAGCAGATCACGAGCTCCTCTTCGGTGCCTGGGCGTTCACCAAATTGGAACGCTGGCGGGATCAGGCTTTTGCGACAGACCGATGAGGAAGCGGACCAATACCGGATTGTGATGACCGACGATCAGTTTGCCGATATGTACGGTTTAGAGGTCATGGCAGGCAGAACTTTTGATCGGAGCTTTGGGAGCGAGGGGCAAAATGTGGTTTTCAATCAATCCGCCTTAGAGCGCATTGGTCTTACCAATCCTGAGGATATTCTCAATGAAAAGATCTTTTTCTGGGGAGATACTTTCAACGTCATTGGAGTGATCAAAGACTACCGGCAAGAGTCACCAAAAACGGCCTACGATGCACTGATCTTTCGGTACAGCGAGAGTCCGGGAAACTAT
>JBCCXG010000271.1:0-7816 GCA_039191945.1 Bacteroidota bacterium | reverse complement strand
ATCTCTGGACTACCAGAGGACACCCCTTTGCTCTTTTATCGAAAGGGATACGCAAAGGTACAGCAGTACAAAAAGCTGCAGGTTTACAAGGCCCTGATCGATCGAAAGCCGTCCATGATACTATTGGCTGAAATCAAAGACGCGCATGCTACCAGTCTATCTGGAAGCCCTTTTGGAAGCTTCCTACTGCTCCAAGATGTATCTGTCGAGACGGTCAAGAAGTTCCTAGCTTATATCACGGGACATCTTCGAAGAAAGATGGTAAAAACTTTGGACATCGTCCAGCCCTCTCCCATTTTCGGTCCTTTCCCAAGGTTAGAGGCTTTTCAGTTTTTCCATTTGGCTCATCAAGACCTCAACCAGCACATCGACCTCCGCAGCAACTTTGAATCAAGTCTCCATTCGATGGAAGCGCGAAAGCTAAAGGCGGCCATCAAAAACGGAATCGAATGCCTAGAAGAGGATCATGCCGCCCTCCCGCAAGCGCATCAGTTCATCGCTGAATGCCGGGAGCAAAACGGATTGAAGATTAACATCTCGCTCGACAAGCTGCAGGCACTTTTCAAAACCTTCCCCGATACATACAAAATCTTTTCTGCCTACCAAGGCGATCAACGGCTAGCCACTACCATCACTTGTCAGGTCACGCCAAAGATCGCCTACTATTATCTACCGGCGACGGCGGAGGCAAGCAAGCACCTCAGCCCTATGGTACCCCTCCTCCACCACATCGCCTCACATTATAAACTGTCAGGAGCTAATACTTTGGACTTGGGTATTGCTTCCGTGGAGGGCAAGAAGCAAGAAGGACTATTTACATTTAAGGAAAGGATGGGAGCCATTCACACCCATAAATCCACCTATCGTCTGCAGCTGTGAGCAATAAGCAGCCCCTTGTATCCATCGTTTGCCTTTGTCACAATCAAGCACCTTATGTGAAGGCTTGCCTTGAATCCGTAGCAGCTCAGGACTATCAACATATTCAACTAATAATTGTCGATGACGCCAGTACAGATGGGAGCCAAAAGGTCATAGGGAAGATGCTTGAAGACTGCAACTGGCAATTCTCACAAGCGCCCTTGTTCATCAGTCTCGAGGAAAATATGGGCAACTGCCGGGCATTTAACAAAGGATTGAAAGCAAGTCAAGGTGCATACGTGATCGACTTGGCAGCTGATGATTTAATGTCAAAAGACAGAGTGTCACGACAGGTGGAATTCTTCGAGCGGTTCTCTGAGTCGTATGGTGTCATTTATGGAGATGCCGCACTGATCGACAGTAAGGGGGGTGCGCTTGGCATTGAGCGTGTTGTGCGGCCTGTGACAGGAGATGCCTACGCTGACGTATTGGCACGATATTTCATTCCGCCCCCTACGATGATGATTAGGAAATCAATTTTGGACACACTTGGCGGGTACGATGAGACCTTGGCCTACGAAGACTTTGATTTTTGGGTTCGCTCAGCCCGGATCTGCCAATATGCGTACCAGCCGGAGGCACTTACCACGATCCGAAAAGTCCGAGGATCACTATCAAGTCGGTTTTATGAGCAAGGAAGCCCTTTGGCAGATTCGACCTATACGGTCTGCCTCAAAGCATTTGATCTCAATGAGACGCCTGATGAACGTCAGGCACTTGCGAGAAGGATCAGGTATGAGCGGCGACAATGCGCCCTACTCGGCAATCGTAGCCTGGCCAAGAAGTTCGGAGCGCTACTGGACCAAACCTCCGAGAGACAGTGGGCTGACCGCTGGACCGATGGACTTATTGCCGTTCCGATCTATTGGGGGTGGCTCTTACGGCTGCGCCACGTCATACGGCGACGTCCTTAGTTGCCATCAGCGACGGTTGTCCTCACCCGCCATCATGCTCAAGTAACTTTCGTACCTGCTGGGAACAATCCTTCCAGCCTCCACTGCTGCTTGTATTGCACATCCAGGTTCCGAGATATGTTGGCAATTGTGAAACCTACATTGACCTAAGAGGTCTCTCATCTCCGGGAAGTAATGAGACAATTCCCCTTCCTCAATCTCCGCCAAGCCAAGCTCCTTGATACCGGGTGTATCAATGATGTACGCGTCCTTCCCAAAGGGGAACATCTCAGCAAACGTGGTGGAGTGAACCCCTTTATCGGCAAAGTTGGATACTTCCAATATTTTCTGCTTAGCATCTGGAATCAGAAGATTAACTAAAGACGATTTTCCTGTGCCAGAATGCCCCGCTAGCAGGCTCGTTTTTCCTGCCAACAGCTCAGGCAATTGTGCTGGATCTTCGTTAGCAAAAGACGTAAGCACTCCCTGGTAGCCGATCTCCTCGTAGATCGATAGGATGGCTTGGGCTAGCTCGGTATCATCGTCATCGTAGAGGTCAGCTTTATTGATAACCACTATACCCGGGATCCGAAATGTCTCCAGGGTCACCAAGAACCGATCAATAAATCCGAGAGAAGTCCGAGGTTGATATAGGGATGTAATCAGGACCGCTTGGTCAATGTTAGTCGCTAAGAGGTGGTGATGACCCCGCTTTCGAGGAGACGCCCGGATCACGTAGTTTTTCCTAGGTAGAATCTGGGAGATCACTGTGTCATTGTCATCCAGCACCTCCAAATTCACCCGATCCCCTACAGCAATTGGATTCGTAATCTTTTTCCCCTCGAGTTTGAACTTACCCCGAAGGCGAGCCTTGATCATAGTGCCCGCCTCAGTCCGAACCCAATACCATGAACCCGTAGACTTTACGACCTGACCTTGCGACTGCATAGTTCTGATACATATTGCACAATCGTCTCTGTGCCGCCGGTATTCCGAAGAACATACTCTTTAGCGGCCCCACCACTGATCATGTACATTTTGGGTTTCGTCTCCATCTGCGTGACTATTTGGATCATACGAGTCGCGTCTTGCACCTCAAATCCTGCGCCTGCTTCCAACAGACCCATGACCTCTCGAAACTTAAAATTGGTCGAGTGCTCTCCGAAGAAAACAGGAATGCCATAAGCCGCGGGCTCCAGGGTGTTGTGCAGGCCTCCTTGAAATGCTCCCCCAACGTAAGCGTACTTAGCATATCTGTAGATTTTGGATAGCATACCTACATTATCAATAATCATCGCGCGCTGATGCACAATCTCGGGCTTGGAAAGTTCCGAATACCTGATGCTTTTCGTACTGAGGGTTGACTGAATCTCTTCCACCATCTTGATGTCGACATTGTGTGGAGCAATGATGAATTTGAACTGGTGGTAGTGGTTCATGACCCCCTGCATCACTGCAATATCTGAAGGCCAGGCGCTGCCAAACATCACGATGTCAAACCCGTCACAAAAAGCCTCAATGATCGGATCAGAATAGGGTTGTTCGGTGATGGCGCTCACCCTATCGAAGCGGGTGTCGCCAGCGACCTGTACCTGATCTACACCATGCTGTTCCAGCAATGTTTTGGAATGCTCATCCTGCACAAAAAAACGGTTGATTTTTTTGAATAGCGGGAGGTACAAACCCTTGGCCCGATTGAATTGGACCATTTGCTTTCGTAGAATCACTGACGCATAGATGACGTCGACACCTTGCTTCACTGCTTCCGAAAGATGATTGTACCAGAAATCATATTTGATAAATATGGCAATATCGGGCTTAAGTGTCCGGATAAATCTTCGTGCATTGGACGGAGTATCGAGGGGCAAATACACAACTAAATCCGCAAAACCGTAGTCTTTTCTGACTTCATATCCGGAGGGAGAAAAGAAAGTGACCACGATACCTAGGAGTTCATGCCTCGTACGAAGATGTTCGATAATGGGTCGCGCTTGCTCAAATTCCCCCAAAGATGAAACGTGAATCCACACGACCGAAGAGAATTTGGAATACGACAAGGCAACCAGTCTACCTTGTACCCACTTTCTGCCCTGTATGAAGAGGGCCGCTTTGCGATTGAAAAGCGCGAAGCATCGTATGGTCACACCATAGATAGCAATGAAGGCATTGTACAGTAAATGACTGATCATCAGCACAAAAAAACTCTCAATTGAGCCGCAAATGCAAATAATTGTAGATCATCCATGAGAAGACCAATTAAGCTCGTTGGGTCGGCCACACTGCGCTTATTGACAAGAGTTGGGAATCGATGGCCTACTACAAGGTTTATCCCGTTTAACGGTACATCTATCGAAAAACCGCATCAGTAATGGCTTATTATGGAAAATACCTCGAGATTTGATTGATCCCTGACCTAAGGAACCAAACAATTGACCGAAGTGAAAAGAAAAGAGAAAAGAACAAACCGCACATTGGCATTTAGCTTCATGGCCCTCACATTCATGGCCATCACTGCCTGCGGAGATGCCGGTGTTGGCTTCAATGTATCCAAGGCTGTGCCCATTACCATACAAGCCGACATCCCTATCCCGGATCGTGGCAATGCAGAGGCGGTCAACGATCTGCTGGTGGTCAATCCTCCATCCATTACCCTCGAGTACGATATCTCCGAGATTGAAGCCTTTGAGAGCGCACTAGATGGGCTGCAAGGAAGCGAAAGCATCATTATCAATAGCCTTGCCTATGAGTTTTCTGACATCTCAGAAGAGGAGGAAGTGGACATGGATGCGATGGTCATCACCATGGAAACGCAAAGGTCTTCTGTGGACTTACTCAATGTAAGGCGACGACTGCAAAACATCAGTCGTACGCCCATATCGCTGACCGACGAACAACGAGAAGATCTCGCGAGCACCATCGCTAATGCCGAGCCGATCACTGCCAATGTGCTTTTCGATCTTTCGGAGTTGCCGGCAAGCGCAGATTCTATCATTTTCAACTACTCTCTCATTTTTGACATTACAGTTCGCGCACGGGATCTGTAATTCTCCAAAACACTGCAGTATGAAAGATTTCAAGAAAATAATCTTCTTCGCACCGCTTTTCTTCACTGGCGTGATCTGCTATGGACAGCTCGATATTGAAACTTTTTTGGAAGGCGGCTTGGCGGATGCCAATACCTACCTGGAGAGCTATATGGAGCCAGTCTTTATAGGGACAGGGTATGCTTTTAATAGTGGATGGTACAACACTGCCCGTCCACACCGGACCCTGGGCTTCGACCTCACTATTCAACCAAGTATGGCTTTTGTCCCATCAAGTGCCGAGACCTTCACTTTTAACAATGGTGATTACACCAACCTGCGACTGAGAGATACTTCCCGTGATGAGTTCCCGACGATCATGGGTGCCAATCTCGATGCAGACGATATCCCGGAAATTGTGCTTGTGGAGGAGGGTGAAGAAACCCTTCGGTTCACCGGGCTTACGGGATTAGGATTGGACGAGACAGCGGCTCCTAATGCGTTATATGCACCTACGATTCAGTTAGGTGTGGGCGTTTACAAAAACACCGAATTAAAAATTCGATACATCCCCAGAATTACCGTCGGAGATGAAGGTCAGCAAATCGCTACGGACCTTTGGGGTGTGGGTGTCATGCATGACATCAAGCAGTGGATACCAGGTATCAAGCTCTTGCCGTTTGACCTCTCGGCATTTTTGGGTTACACATCGTTTCGTACTGAGGCAGAATTAGATGAGGATGCTCCCGATCAGCTATTGGAGTTACGCATTTCGGGGATGACTGCACAAGCCATGATCTCTAAGGAGATTTCGGTGCTCACGCTGTACGGGGGAATCGGTTTTAGCACCTCGATCTCTTCGTTGAAGGTCAAAGGCACCTTTGAAACGGAAGATGAGGACTTTGTCGATCCGATCGATTTCAACTACACGTCGATGGGGCCGAGGATCAATGCTGGGTTCCGCGTTAAGCTCTTTATCTTCACCCTACATGCAGAATACGCCTTGCAGCAGTATAGCACGGTGACCGCAGGCTTTGGCTTCAGTTATAGATAGCTTCGGTAGCTCAAAGCCCATAAAAGGAAAGTCCCGGTCAAAGACCAGGACTTTCTTAAGATGTCAAACAGGTGTATGAATAAAATTTGTGTTATGCATTAGTTAATACGTAGTTTGAGCGATAGGTAACCCATTCTTTGAAAAAAAATGAAAATTTTATTCATCTGCCTAGGAAACATCTGCAGATCTCCGATGGCAGAAGCAATATTCAACCACAAAGCACGCCAATTAGACCAAGAGAATTGGGCCTCTTTTTCCGCTGGAACTGGTAATTATCACATTGGTGACCGACCGGACAGCCGGACACTACATGTTTTGTCACAAAAGGGCATAGAAAGCACCAGCAGAGCTCAAAACATCTCATCCTACAATCCGCACGACTTCGATTTTTGGGTGGCCATGGATACCAGTAACCTAGAGGATACCCGCCAGGCGTACCCCGAGATTGGCGACAGACTTGTACTAATGACCGATTTCGATCCGATCTCGCCAGGAAAGCCCGTGCCCGACCCCTACTGGGGAGACATTCCCGATTTTGAGGAGGTTTTCACCATCTTGGATCGCTCCATGGACCGATTCATACAGCATTTGCAAGAAGCATCCCCTGGGATATAGGATCAATGCCATGCCATCCGATTTCTTCCCGTCGATCGAGATTATTCTCGAAAATGCCTTCGGCTCTGCTACTCAGCTAGACAGTATCCAAATGGTCGGCGGAGGTTGCATCAACCAAGCCTTTAAGGTCGAGACAAATCGTGGCACCTTTTTTTTGAAGTGGAATGAAAATGGAGATAACTTCTTTCGGAATGAAGAGCGAGGCCTGCACCTTCTTCGCGAAAGTGGCTGCATCAGCATACCCGAGGTGATTGGTGCAGGGGTGGCGGACCATAGATCTTATCTATTGCTGGAATACATTGCGCCCGGATATGCCAGTAAGCAGTTTTGGGACGATTTCGGGCGGCAACTTGCCCGCCTTCACCAGGTGTCCTCAAAAAACGAGTGCTACGGCCTTGATCACAACAACGAAATCGGTCGACTTGGACAGAAAAATGAATGGACAAAGGACTGGATTGAGTTCTTCATCCAGCAGCGATTGGAGATACAAATAACATTAGCATATTATCACGAGCTGGTAGACAAAGCATTCCTAGAAAGGTTTCGCCGTATCTACTCAGTTTTACCCACTGTGCTTGCACAAAGTCCCCCGTCTTTACTACATGGGGATCTTTGGAGCGGTAATTTTTTGGTCGGGGAAAACAGCATACCCGTACTGATCGATCCCGCCGTGTATTTTGGTCATCGTGAAATAGAATTGGCCTTCACGCAACTTTTTGGAGGCTTTGACCGCCATTTTTATCAAAGCTATCAAGAAGTCTGGCCCATTGAGCCAGAGTTTGGGGATCGGGCAGCGCTGTACAATTTATACCCATTGCTCGTCCACGTCAACTTATTTGGGGTCTCTTACCTATCAGGCGTGGAGCAGACGCTCAGGAGGTTTCTTTGAGCGGCGCATAGAGCACCTGATAGGTATTTCTGGAGGTCTGCTCCAAGTACTTGGTCTCGAAGCCTGGCAGCAGTCGTAAGTCATCTTTGGAGGCATTTTTGATCGTGGCAAGGTGCAGTCCTTCGTTGTAGTACAAATCAAACTTACCCTCGCAATGTCCCACTAGGGCGTCCCGCCAACCGGGTTTGAGATCGAAGCAAAACGAGAAAGACAAGGCAGAATGCTGAAAGAGATTGGTTGTAATCCCCAAGCGACGCAATTCATAAAGGAGTTCCGTTATCTCTGATTTTGGCAGCAAAGCACTTCCTTGCGATCGCAGCGTGACGAGTACCTGATTGTAGCGATAAAGAAAGCACGCAATATCCGACGACATTCGTCGATTTCCCACCACACTACCATGACCTTGCGGATCCAAAAAAGACCT